>VAZM01000070.1 GCA_005883135.1 Alphaproteobacteria bacterium | reverse complement strand
CTTCATCTCCCAGGGCGCGCTCGGGGTCGAAGCGGTGTTCGGCGGCAGCGCTGAAATCGCCGGCAACTCAGTGATCGAACCACTGATCGCACGCGGTAACGGCCTCGAGGTCATGTATCTCATCAACAACACCCGCATTCGCCCGACGCCACCGGACAACTCGGGGATCGCGGTCCGCACCGCCGATCCCATCAACGGCCCGAAGGACCTCGTGGGCAAACGCGTCTCGGCAGGCCTGATCAACGGCCCGAATCATGTCCATCTGAAGGAATGGCTGACCCGCGGCGGCGTCGATCCGGCCAGCGTGCAGTATTTCGAGCTGCCGTTCCCGCAGATGACCGATGCGCTGCTGCAAAACCGGCTGGACGCGGTCTGGAGCGTGGAGCCCTTCCTGACCTTCCTGCTCAAGAGCGGAAGCGCACGCGTGATCGCCTATCCGTATCAGGGCAACGTCCCTAACATGGATATCGCGGCGTTTCAGGTGAAGGAGAGCTGGGTCAAGGCGAATCCGGATGCGGCGAGGCGCCTGCGCACCGCCCTGGAACGCGCGACCAAATATCTCGACAACGCCAGTAAGGAAGAGCGGGACGAGTGGATTGCCAAGTACACCGGCGTTAAGCTCGAGGTCGTGAAGGAAATCCACCTCCCGCTCTACGTCACCGAGTTCAACGTCTCCACCCTGCAGGCCAACCTCGACATCCTGGTGCGCCAGAAACTCACCAAGCCGTTCGATGTCAATGCCATGATCTGGAAGCCATGAGAGGACACCATAAATGCTGACCACGCTCCCTCAGAAGGCCGAACCCGCGCACACTGCGCTCATCCTCGTCGACGTACTCAACGCCTTCTGCGCCGAAGGCGGGTCCATGCACCGCGAAGGCCGCGACCTGTCGCTGGTGAAGCCGATGATGCCGCGACTGCAAAAGCTGATCGAGACCGCGCGCGCAGCGAAGATCAAGCTGGTCTGGATCCAGTGTGCCTACAACACCGGGCCAAACCATTACCTCTCCGAAGTCTGGCTCGAGCAGGCCAAGCGCCGCCGCAACGGAGCTTACACGCACTTCCCGGTGTGCGAGCCCGGCAAATGGGATCAGGACTTCTACGAAGTCCGTCCGCTGGCCGATGAGGTGATCGTCACGAAGCATCGCTACGGCGCCTTCGAGAACACCGACCTCGACCTGGTGCTGCGCTCGAATCGCATCAAGACCGTCATCATTACGGGCGTGGCCACCAACGTGTGCTGCGAGACGACCGCGCGGCAGGCGTTCATGAAGGACTACTACGTGCTGTTCACCAGCGACTGCTGTGCCACCTACTCGCAGCCCCAGCACGACGCCACGCTGTTCAACATCGACCAGTTCTTCGGACAGGTGGTGACCAGCGAGGACATCATGGCATGCTGGCCGGCGGCGGAGATGAAGCTGCGGGCGGTGTCGTAGTTCGGGGCGCCAGAACTCCGTTACCCTCCCATGTGAGAAAGTGATGCGGACCAAGTGAGCGAGTCGGGTGAGGGCTCCCATTCGCCGTGAGCACCGGCCCCACCGGTTCCTCGCTTATCTCGGACATGCCCTCTCTCAAAGGAGAGAGTTGACGCGTCGCGGTCGCACGCGCCTCGTGGTCAAGTGCGTGCGCCCAACCGCTCCGCCAGCCAATCGGCCATGCGCGGGCGCACCACTGCGTAGAGGTTGTGGCAGCAATGGTTGCCATCCTCGGGTATGTCGAACGTCATATCCGCATGTGCCGCCATCGCCTTGCGCAGGCGGTCAACCTGGGTGGCCGGGATCAGCACATCTTGGGCGCCGTGCAGCGCATAAACGGGGCAGCGTACGCGCTCGGCCTGGCCTGAGAGGTCGAGCGTGTCCCTGAGATAAGGCCCCGCCTTTTCAGCGTCGTCATAGCCCGCCACGAACGCAAACCCCCGACGCGCCGGATCGCGCATCTGGTCGTAGTAGGACAGGTCGAACAACACGCCCCAGCACACGCATGCCTTAAAGCGCGGATCGTGGGCGGCGGAATGGATGGCGTAGAACCCGCCGAGGCTACGGCCGATGATGCCGATGCAGTCGGCGGCGATCTCCGGCCGCTTCTCGAGCCAGTCCAGCACCGCGGACGTAAACCGGTGGAAGTCTGGCCGCAGCTTGGCCTGGAAATACATCTCACCTTGGCCCGGTCCATCGAATGTGCAGGTCGCGAGTCCACGCGTGAGACACAGGTTCTCGAAGCGGTAGCTCTCTTCCTTGGTGCTCTCCAATCCGCCCAGCACGATGACCACCGGCAGGCTGCCGGACGCCCCCGGCGGCAGCCGCAGATAGCCTGGGATAGCAAAGCCGTCGAACGGCACGTCGAAACGGATCGCCGGCGCCGCGAACAGCGGCGCCGCCTCACGATAGAGCGCGACCTTGCGCATCTGACCGAGATCGCGCCGCACCGAATCGTGAAACCACAGGAACTGCGCGTAGTGGTGCGACAAACATGCGTGCCAGAACAGCTCTCCCGCGCTCTGCCGCCGGTTGCGGGCGAGCGCCTCGCGGGCGAGCCGCTCGTAAGTATCGCCGAGGTCGGTCCAGTACGGAAACCACTCGTCCCAATGGGTCAGACTGGCCTGTGCCGCCATGACGTCGCCGGCCGGCACGCCGTCACCGATCAGGCGGATGCCGCTGGCGCGCCAGACGCTGTCGAGGATTTCACGGCTCATCAAATGATGCCGCCTAGCCCTTCCAGATCATGGAGTCGACATCGATCGACTTCATCAGCTTCTGGCCAACCGCCAGTTCCACGTTCGCCCTAAGACTCTGCACATTGAAGGCGCTGACAAAGATCGGCAGGCTCATCTCGGCGACGAGCTCGGGCCGGACGCTGGTAAATTTTGAGACAAAATCGTCGCGATCCGCCTTCGGCGCTTCAGCCATGAATTTCTGCGCGCGTGTGAACACGTCGCGAAAGCGCTTTGCCGCATCGGTATTGGCCTTGAGCCAGCTCTCCTTGGCAAACATCGCGGTGATGTCCATGTTGGGGATATTTTCTTGGTACGGGTAGCCGATCACACGAACATTGCCGGACTTCTTCAGGATCGTGAAGAACGGCTCCACCGCCCACACCGCATCCAGCCGGTCTTGCATTAGCGCATCGGGCATCTGCGGAAACGGAATTTCGGTAAGCTGAACGGTCTTCGCGTCGCCGCCGTTCCGCCGCATCCATTCGATGAAGTGGATGTGGTTGATGCTGTTGAGAAGACCGACCGAGGCGCGCTTGCCCGCAAGATCCGCGGGCTTCTGAATGGCGCTGCTGGCTTTCACCACTATCGCCGAATTGTCCGGCGCCTCGGGGCGGATACGTGCACTCGGCACGACCAGCATCATGTCCAGGCCGTTGCCGCGCGCGATCATTGGTTCCAACACGCCGCCGCCGGCAAATTCCACGCTACCGCCATAGGTCGCTTCAACCGCAATCGCCGTTTGCGCCACTGGCGACCAGGAGACGTTGAGCCCCTGCTCCTCGAACCAGCCCTTGTCGCGGGCCACAAGAAGCCCCGTGTAATTTGTGACCGGTGTCACCACGATGCGTATCGGCGTGAGCCTCTGCTGCGCAAAGGCCGGTGCCCGGCTAGCGGCGAACGAAAATGCGGCGGCGCCCGTTATAAAAGTCCGTCGAGTTCGGCTCATCGTACTCTCCTGTCCTTCTTGCGAAATGAACCGGCGGCGGCAGGATTCTGTCGAGTTAGCGCTCCGCACCGCCTTCAGGATCGCCAACCCCTTCATTGCGGGCGCAATCTCGAATGCATTCTACCGCTTGAACCGTAAGGGGCCATAATAATCAAATCACCGCCGCAATTTCATTGGGGCGGTGGGCTGAATTGGAAGGCCGCCTTCGGCAATCTTTCAAGCCGCGGCACCAGGAACATCGTTTTGCGGAACACGACCACTGGCGGGCCGGAGGTGTACGCCATCAACAGCAATCAGGCCGCTTGTTTGCGGTAGGCAGAGAGGCACCGGCGGTTACCTGGCCAGCGTTTCGCCGCCCCTTGTCGATGATTTATCTAGTTTGGAATCCCGGTGGGCTAAGGAGCGTCGTCCATTGCCCGCCTTTGACTTGGAGAAGGAATAGTTTCTTTTCTGCTTCCCGCGGTTTGGTCGGATGATCTTCAGGGTTGATGGCAATTGGTCCGATCATGCCATCAAATTTGCGAACCGTCGCCAGTGCGTCGCGCAGTTTTCTTCGATCGGCCGGGAGCGACCCCTCGGCATTTTCAATGTTCGAGTTCTCAATCAGGTCTTTGACCAAATAAATGATCTCATAAGCAGTGTGGCTGCGGTCGAGATTGCTTTCAGCCTTGTAACGATCCCACGCCTTTTTCTCGAGTTCGATAGCCTTCGCTGTGACCGGCGCGAAGTTAGTCGGCACGATCATTCCCTCAGCCAGATCGGGGCAGCCAAGGATTACGGTTCCCCCGGCGAGGCTGCTGATTGCAATCCCCGGCTTTACGCCTTGGTTTGCAAGCTCCCGAAAAGACGCGCAGGTGGTCGGCTCATGCGTAAGCGTGAAGTAGATGTCTGCCCTGGCCTTCGCCAGCTTCGCAACTTGCGCACGGCCGCTTCTCCTTCAAATATTGCACGATCAGTTGATACATCGCGGGTTCATCCACCGTATTGCGAAAAACCCACGGGGAAATCTTTGCTAGTCCAAACTTGCTCGCCGTGTCGGTAAAAAACAGAAACTGCGCGCCTTTATCGTTAGGATCATCGAGGTTCTTTTGCAGAGTATTGAAAATCGGCTCCGCGGTGCCTGAACAGGTTGGACCGAGAGAGAATAAGACTTTATCGACATCCTTTAGGCGCTCGCGCAGTTAGTTTCACAATCGCCTTTTCAGGATTCTTTGTGAAATCGACGTGAGGCGCATGCGCTTTGACACTAATCTCTGCGGTCCCTGCACCGCCAAGCCGCGTAATGCTTCCTGTGAGTGCAAACTCGATTGCGTCAACAATTCCGCTTTTGCCGGTGCCGTTCGGCCCCGCAATTCCGAAGCTTTTTTTGTTCAAATCTAATGTGAGGGTTTTGATGCCTCGAAATTCAGCGATCTCGAGCTTCTCGATAAGAATCATTGCTGAAGCTCGTCGCGCTTAAAGAGCGCTTTCCGCAATGACTCATGATCGAGCTTCTGGCCTTGAAAGCTCTGGGCGAGCGCTTCGCGGGCGCTTTTGTCTAGTATTTTCTCAGTCTCAAGTTTCTTCAGAAACTGATCAAAGACTGAGCTAACTGCCGATGATAACGGGGAGAGGGCGGGATTGGGCATACGCTGGTTCCCGACGTCCTATCCCCTAATAGAACCATTGGCGCATATCACAATCCAGGGTTGCTGTCCAACCACTAGATGTCATGGCTTACAACTACCTTACTTCCTCCCAGCCGCGGCGTCTGACTCCGAGAAACTCTACTCGCAGCTCAGGCAGATTTAAGAGCGCTAGCGTTCCTCATGTTCAGGACCCTCTCTCCTGCTGGCGATCGCATCCTTCCGGCGTTTTCGAAGTGACACGAGACTGAATGAGCCTGAATCGGGCGTTGGGAGTTTCAACGCCAATTCGTCTTTGCAGCCACGTTGCCGGTGTCAGGGTGCGCGAATTGTTGTTCCTTTCCGGTCACGGTCCGTTGCGCAAAAACGGAGTGCCGGCATTCAAGGGGACGCTTGGAATCGAAATTAGCCCCGATGCCGGCGCCTGGATCATTCTGGGCGCAACGCTCAACGCGATTTCGTCCGCGAACCGGTTGTTAGGCGGTCTGGAGGAGATCGAGGCTGTGGTCCCCGGTCCACTCACCTTTCGCGAGCACAGCATTTCACCGGGTTCGCATCCGCCTATCAGTTGCACTATTGCCTTTATCTTAACCGCAAGTTGTATTTGGCAAAACGAACCCAAACTGTTTGATTCAGATCAAACTTTTCAGGCACCCCGAGCGTTATGGTTCAGGGCCGTCGTGACGATCGGCGGCTACAAGGCGACCTGCGCGACCACGGATGTACTGGCGCGCCGGTTGCCTCGATTTCATGAGCGTCATTTTGAGAACGGCTAATGCACTTGTCCGGGAACTGGGATCGGCCGTGCAGCCGCCGAAGGGGATCGCCATTGTGTTAACCGAGGAGCCCGGAGCACAGCCGAATTGGGTTGCTGCCGCCGGGATGATGGAGGCGGCACTTACAGATAAGTTTTCAGAGAAGGTCACCGAGCTCAGAAAGACGGACCCGCTCGTTGATTGGACCGGGGTGGATAAGGGTCACGCGGAGTTTCGTCGCGTCGTCAAGTTTCTTTCGGCGGCGACGGACTGAGGCGAAGCTGGTCCGCTCGCTGCGAAAGCTTGGCGAAGGCGGTCGATCCCACTGCATAGCCGTTGCCCTGCGAGGCGAAACTTTATCTTTCCAGATTCGTTTCTTCGTGCGCACGCAATTACATGAGGTTACCATGAGCACGGATGCGAAGGTGAAGAAGGCCAAGCTCGAGCAGCCGGCAAATCACTACAAGTCGCCGGACGAGATCACCAACGATGCCGATTTGTCGGAGGAGGAAAAACGGCAGGCGCTCAACACCTGGGAGCAGGATGCGCGGCAGATGATGACCGCCAGCAACGAGGGCATGGAGGGGGACGACGAGGGTCTCGACCAAAGCGATACGCATCGGCTCGGCGAAGTGGTGCGCGCGAAAGCCAAGATCGGCGCAAAACCCAAGCACAAACCGTCGCAGTAGAATTGGAACCCGCGCCGCTGGCGTTCTAGTGCTGGATGTTGCTTCGCCCAGCCAAACACCGCCGCCAGCTCTTGACGAAAAACCTAGCCTTCACTCAGCTCGCCGGCCTCGCGTTCTACTCGGCCGCCGTCAGCTTGCTCGAGGCGGTGCGGCCCAGGCAGGCGATCAGCATATCGGTCGACATGATGTCGCCGAAGGTGAGATAGAACGCGCAGAGCGACGCATTGTGGTCTTGGTCGGTCACGGCGGCGTTGCCGTCGGTCACCATGATCGTCTTGAAATTGAGCATCATGGCGTCGCGCGCGGTCGATTCGCAGCACACGTTGGTGACGGTGCCGGTGACGAGGATGGTGTCGATCCCGCGCTGGCGCAGGATTTCGGCAAGGTTCGAGGAGCCTTGAATGAACGCGCTGAAACGGTTTTTCTCGACGATGAGATCCTCCGCGCGTACCTCGAGCGCGGCCCAGAGCTGATGTCCCTCGTTGCCCGCGGTGAGCGCTTGCACGCGCTTGGCACCATGCTCCGGCGTTACCATGTCGAAATAGGTCGACCAAGTCCGCAGTGCATCCTCAGTGAAGGTGGTTTTGATCCAGACCACGGTTCCCCCGGTCTCACGCACGGCGCGCGCGAGACGATTGATATTGGGCACGATCTTTTCCGCCGTCGGGCAGAGCGCGTGCGCAACGCCCGGCAGCATGAACGCGTTCTGCATGTCGACCACGACCAGGGCGGTCTTGGCCGGATCGAGATCGGCATGGATGTGCTCGCGGCCGCGGCGCTCGATGACGCGCGCGACGACCGATTGCGGGATGGACAGGTTGTGCATCGACGGTTCCCCCTCGTGAGGACGGGACGAGACTATCACGCCGGGGATGGCGCAGGGCAACCGTGCCGCTTCCCGGCAAAGGCGTCGGCGATGAAAGCATGGGCGAGCGCATAACCGTGGCGGGTGGCGGGCTCGTCGTAGACGGCGCGGCCGGGCACGTTGGCCTGCGGGTCGGTGAAGGCGTGGCACACGTCGCCGAACGTGAGCAACGCCCAACATGCCCCGGCATCCGTCATCTCCGCCTCGAATGCGTCCCGCTCGGCCTTCGGTGCGACCGGGTCGGCGGCGCCATGCACGGCAAGCACCGCGGCTTTGACGTCACCGCGCTTGGCCGGATGCGGCGTCGCCAAGGTCCCGTGCATCGAGACCACCGCCTGCACATCGGCGCCGGTGCGGGCGAGATCGAGGACGTTGAGCCCGCCGAAGCAAAAACCGATCGCCGCGCGGCGGCTGATATCGCCAATGGCGCGCCGGTCGGATTCCCGTGTCAGCGTATCGAGCGCGGCGGAGATGCGCCGGCGCATGCCCGGCACGTCCGACATGAACGGCTGCAGAAACTCCATCGGGTTTTCGGTACCGACCGGTCCGTTACCTTCGCCGAACATATCGGCGACGAAGACGACATACCCGGCTTGCGCGAGCATCTGACCGGTTTCGATCGCGGGCTTGATGACGCCGCGCCAATTAGGCGCCATCAGCAAAAGCGGCCGCGGCGCCTTTGCGCTTTCGTCCCATACCAGCGCCCCGCGGCAGCTCAGGCCGGACACCGAATAAAAGATGCTTTCGACGGCCATCGAATTTTCCTCCGTGTATTACTGCGCAGCCGCGCGGGGCCGCAGGAAGGCGAAGTCGCAACCCTCATCGGCGCCGAGGATTTCCTGGGCATAGAGCTTGGCATAGCCGCGCTCGGCCTGCATTGGTACGGGTTTGTTCGCCGCGGCGCGCGCCTTGAGCTCCGCTTCGTCGACGAGGAGATCGATGCGGCGATCCTTCACCGAGAGGCGGATGCGGTCCCCGTTGCGCACCAGCCCGAGCGGGCCCCCGGAGGCCGCATCCGGCGTGACATGTAGCACGATCGTGCCGAAGGCGGTCCCGCTCATGCGCGCGTCCGAGACTCGGATCATGTCTTTGATACCGCGTTGCGCGAGCTTCTTCGGGATGGGCAGATACCCGGCTTCGGGCATGCACTCGCTCGCGTGGGGACCGGCATGCTGCAGCACGAGCACGTCCTCTGGCGTCACGTCGAGCTGCGGGTCGTCGATGCGCGCGGCAAGGTCCGCAAGCGAAGAGAACACCACCGCCCTGCCGACATGCTCGAAGAGCTTCGCGTCAGCCGCCGAGCGCTTGAGGATCGCGCCCCTTGGGGCGAGGTTTCCGAACAGCGCGATCAACCCTCCTTGCGGTTCGAAAGGCTTGTCGCGTTCGGCGATAATGGAGCGGTCGACGTAAGCGCGGTTGCCGGACGCAAGACGCTCGCCCAGGGTCTCGCCGGTGACCGTCAAGCAGTCGAGATGCAGGAGCGGCTTGAGCTCGCGCAACAGCGCGCCCATCCCGCCGGCGGCAAAAAAATCCTCCATGTAGCCGTTGCCGACCGGCTTGAGATTGACCAGCACGGGGGTCGACTCCGAAAGCGCATTGAGCTGCTCGAGCGAAACCTTCACGCCGGCACGCCCGGCGATCGCGGTGAGGTGGATGATCGCATTGGTCGAGCCGCCGAGCGCAAGGAGGGCGCGCAGGGCGTTTTCGACGGACTTCGCGCTGACGATCCGGTCCGGCGTGCGCTCGGAGCCGATGAGCGCGGCGGCGGCGGTGCCGGTTGCTTCCGCGGCGCGCAGCCGATCCGCGTGCACCGCCGGAATTGCGGCGGTGCCCGGCAGTACCAGACCGAGCGCTTCGGCGATGCAGGCCATAGTCGAGGCCGTGCCCATGACGGCACAGGTGCCGGCGGTGACCGCGAGCTGGCCTTCGACCTCCGAAATTTCCTGTTCGCCGACCTCACCGGCGCGGTAGCGGGCCCAAAACCGGCGGCAATCGGTGCAAGCGCCGAGGCGCTCGCCGCGATGACGGCCAGTCATCATGGGTCCTGCCACCAGCATCACCGCCGGCCGGCCGGCCGATACCGCGCCCATGAGCTGCGCCGGGACTGTCTTGTCGCAACCGCCCATGAGCACGACCGCGTCCATCGGCTGCGCGCGGATCATCTCCTCGGTATCGATCGACATCAAGTTGCGATACTTCAGGCTCGTGGGGCTGAGAAATACCTCGCCGAGCGAAATCGTGGGAAAGGCAATCGGCAGCGCACCGGCGGCGAGCACACCGCGCCGAACCGCCTCCAGCAGATCCGGAAAATGGCGGTGGCAGTTATTGAAACCCGATGGCGTATAGGCGATCCCGACCACGGGCTTCGCCAGCAGAGCCCGCGAGTAGCCCATGGACTGGGCGAACGAACGGCGCAAGTAGAGCGAGAAGTCGCGGTCGCCGTAATTGGTGAGCCCGTGCTCCAGACCGTATGATTTCTTCGTCACGTTGACACTCTCGCCGACAACCTCCCGCTTGGCGTCGCCGGCCATCGCGGGTGCCCCGAATGTTAATTTACTCACGTGCCGCACGCCACTTGGCGCGCCCCAATCAGGCAGCGCCCGGATTTTCGCGTTTACCGCACGATTGTTTGCCCAGGCAGCGAAATCGGCCGCGTCGCCTTGGCGTTGCCGACCCTGACCCGCGGCCTTGAGCCGCGCGCATTATCGCCTCGACAAGAGCCCTGGAACGCCTCTAGTTTGGGACCGTTCCAAGATGACCCCTGCCCGGAGCGACGCGATTCATGAACTACGAGGCGCATTTCGCAGATGCCCTGGCCCGTCTCAGGGACGAGCGCCGCTACCGGGTGTTTGCCGATCTCGAGCGACTGGCCGGCCGCTTCCCGCGTGCGATCTGGCATTCCCCGCAAGGACCGCGCGACGTCATCGTGTGGTGTTCGAACGATTACCTCGGAATGGGGCAACATCCCAAGGTGATCGGCGCGATGGTCGAAACGGCGACCCGCATGGGCACCGGCGCGGGCGGAACCCGCAATATCGCCGGTACCAATCACCCGCTGGTCGATCTCGAGCGCGAACTCGCCGACTTGCATCGCAAGGAGGCGGCGCTCGTCTTCACCTCGGGCTATGTGTCCAATGAGACCGGCATCTCGACCATAGCCAGGCTGATGCCGAACTGCCTCATTCTGTCCGACGCATCGAACCACAACTCCATGATCGAGGGCGTACGCCAGTCGAAGTGCGAAAAACAGATATTCCGCCACAACGACGTCGCGCATCTGGAGGAATTGTTGCGGACCGCCGATCCAACCCGGCCGAAGCTCATCGTGTTCGAAACGCTCTATTCCATGGATGGGGACGTGGCGCCGATCAACCGCATCTGCGACCTCGCCGAGCGTTATGGCGCGATGACCTACGCCGACGAGGTCCACGCGGTCGGCATGTACGGTTCGCGCGGCGGCGGGCAAGCGGAGCACCAGGGCGCAATGGCTCGCATCGACGTGATCGAAGGCACGCTTGCCAAGGCCTTCGGCTGTCTCGGCGGCTACATCGCCGCAAGCGCGACCCTGTGCGACGCAGTGCGCAGCTACGCGCCAGGTTTCATCTTCACCACGGCCCTTCCGCCGCCGATCTGCGCCGCGGCAACGGCCGCCATTCGCCACCTGAAATCCTCGAGCTTCGAGCGCGAGCGCCATCAGGAGCGCTCCGCGCGGGTGAAGGCGGTGCTCAACGCCGCCGGCCTGCCCGTCATGCCGAACGATACCCACATCGTGCCGCTGTTCGTGGGCGACCCCGAGAAATGCAAGCGCGCCACCGATCTGCTGCTCACGGAGCATGGAATTTACATTCAGCCGATCAACTACCCGACCGTTGCAAAGGGAACGGAGCGGCTGCGCATCACACCGACGCCTTATCACGAAGACGCACTGATCTACGCGTTGGCCGAGGCGCTGCTCGAGGTATGGGAGCGGCTCAAGTTGCCGCTCAAAAGCCGCGTGCTGGCGGCGGAGTAACCTCAAGCGCAGCCGAATTCGAAGGAGGCGGCATACGCTCGCGAATGCGGGTTCCCGCGCTGGCGCATGGGCTGGTCGCGGTAACTCTCGCCCCCGCCAGGCCGGCCCGGGGCAGCGATATTCTCGCTCGTTGCGTCATGCGATAGAATGCAATCGTCGGCTGGGCCCACGAACTGCGAACGATTATGCTGCAAGGCTGGACCGTCATTGCCGTTGCGCTCGGGTACATCGGCCTCCTGTTCGTGGTCGCAAGCTATGGGGACCGGACTCGGCGATTTGGCCGCGAGGGCCGCTGGCGGCATTTCATTTACCCGCTGTCACTCGCGATCTATTGCACCTCTTGGACGTTCTTCGGCTCGGTCGGACTCGCCTCGCGCACCGGCTTCGATTTTTTGACGATTTACGTCGGGCCGATCCTTCTGATCGGACTGTGCTCGCCGCTGGTTATGCGCATCGTGCGGCTGGCGAAGGCACAGAACATCACCTCGATCGCCGACTTCATCGCCGCCCGCTACGGCAAAGCCCAAACCGTCGCAGCGGCGGTGGCGCTCATCGCGATCATCGGCACGATTCCGTACATCGCGCTTCAGCTCAAGGCGGTCTCGGCCTCGCTGACCACCATCCTCGCGCCCATCGGACCCGCGACCGGAGCGATGCAGCCGGTATTGGGCGATATCGCCCTCTACGTCGCCGTAGCAATGGCGATCTTCGCGGTCCTATTCGGCACACGGCATATCGACGCCACCGAACATCAGGATGGACTGATGCTGGCGATCGCAACCGAATCGATCGTCAAGCTGATTGCTTTCGTCGGTGTCGGCGTATTCGTCACTTTCTGGCTGTTTGACGGACCGCTCTCGCTGTTTGCTCAAGCCCTGGAGCGGCCGAACACGGCGGCGGTGCTTACGCGCGAACCGGTGCCTGGCACGATACTCGCTATGACGCTGCTTTCGCTGTTTGCGATCATATTGCTGCCGCGACAGTTCCACGTCACCGTGGTCGAGAACAACAACGAGGGTGAGATCAGGCGCGCCTCTTGGTTGTTTCCGCTCTATCTGGTCCTGATCAATCTGTTCGTCGTGCCGATCGCATTGGCCGGACTGCTGACGTTCAGCCCCGGACACGTCGACAGCGACATGTTCGTGCTGGCTTTGCCGCTCGCCGCCCACTCCAATCTGTTTACGATCGCAGCGTTTGTCGGCGGGCTCTCGGCGGCAACGGCGATGGTGATCGTGGAATCGGTCGCGCTGGCGATCATGGTATCCAATGACATCTTGATGCCGCTCGTACTGCAGCGGCGCGAGGAACTGATTGCCGGCCGCAATGTCGGCGGCTTGCTGCTCGCCGTGCGGCGGATGGCGATCTTCGTCATCTTGTTTCTTGCCTACGTATACTACCGATTGGCCGGCGATGCGCAGCTCGCCTCGATCGGCCTATTGTCGTTTGCGGCGGTTGCGCAGCTTGCGCCAGCTTTCTTCGGCGGGCTCATCTGGCGGCGCGCCACCGCCCGCGGCGCATTGGCCGGGATGACGGTCGGAATCGTGACCTGGGCCTATACGCTGCTGCTACCCACTCTGGCAGGCGTCGGCCTCTTGGATCAGAGCCTGCTCTCGCAAGGCCCTTGGGGAATCGCACTGTTGCGCCCGCAGGCGCTTATCGGACTCGATCTGCCACCACTCGCCCAAGGCGTGATCTGGAGCCTTTCGCTCAACGTCCTTGCCTATGTGGTGTTCTCGCTCGGACGCTCGCCGAGCTCAATCGAGCGACTGCAGGCCGACCTGTTCGTTCCTTCCGACTTGACGCCGATCGTCGCACCGAGCTTCCGGTTATGGCGCTCCTCGGTGACTGTCGAGGAATTGGCCGCCACCGTGTCGCGCTACCTTGGCGAGGAGCGCACGCGCAGCTCATTCGACAGCTATGCCTTGACGCGCGGTATCAGCATTGATCCGAAAGGCGAGGCCGACTTCCAGCTCCTGCGCTATGCCGAGCATCTTCTCGCATCGGCGATCGGCGCAGCATCATCCCGGCTCGTACTCTCGCTTCTACTGCGCAAGCGCACGGTATCGAGGAAAGCGGCGCTCAAGCTCCTCGACGACGCCAACGCCGCCATTCATTACAACCGCGAGATCTTACAAACCGCCCTTGACCATGTGCGCCAAGGCATCGCGGTGTTCGACAAGGAGCTGCATCTTATCTGCTGGAACCGCCAATTCGGCGAAATCCTGGCACTGCCGCCGCAACTCACCAGAGTGGGCACTGCCCTCGATCACATCCTGCGCTTCCATGCCGAGCAAAGCACCTCCGACAAGGATATGACTGATGCGCTCGTGCGCGAACGGCTCGGACGTTATATCGCCAGCAGCGAGCCGTTTCTGGAGCGCTTTGCCGAGCGCGATCTAGTCATGGAGGTGCGCGCCAATCCGATGCCCGATGGCGGCATCGTCACGACCTTCACCGACATCACCCCGAGCGTGAAGGCGGCGGAGGATCTCGACGGCGGGTGCAGGAGCGCACCGAGGAATTGACCCGCCTCAATACCGAACTCGGCCGTGCCAAGGGGGAGGCCGAGCAGGCCAATATATCCAAGACTCGCTTTCTCGCCGCCGCGAGCCACGACATCCTGCAGCCGCTCAACGCGGCGCGCCTCTACGTCACCAGTCTCGTCGAGCGGCAACGCGGCCGTGACGACGCCCAGCTCATCACCAACATCGACGCCTCGCTCGATGCGGTCGAAGAGATATTCGGGGCGCTGCTCGACATCTCTCGGCTTGATACCGGGGCGATGAAGCCGGAGATCAGCGACTTTCGCATCGACGAGCTGTTGCGGCAACTCGAGGTGGAGTTCACGCCGCTGGCGCAGGAGAAGGGACTCCGGCTGAAGTTCATACCCTGCTCGCTCGCGGTCCGATCCGACCGGCGTTTGTTGCGGCGGCTGCTGCAGAACCTTGTCTCCAATGCCGTCAAATACACGCCCCAGGGGCGCGTGCTTGTGGGCTGCCGGCGCTATAAAGGACGACTGCGCGTTGATATCTACGATACCGGCCTTGGCATCCCGGCTTCGAAGAAGCAGGCGATTTTTCAGGAATTTCATCGGCTGGACCAGGGGGCGAAGGCGGCGCGCGGCTTGGGACTCGGCCTTTCGATTGTCGAGCGCATCGCACGTGTTCTCGATTACAACATCACCGTTAGCTCGACGCTCGGTCGCGGATCGCGCTTTTCGGCGGAGGTACCGCTTTCGGCCGTGGTACCTCCGCGCCGGCAGCAAGCCGTGGCGCGCGACATCGATCGGGTGCAGCTCGCAGGCATCGCTGTTTTGTGCATGGACAACGAACCGGCAATTCTCGATGGAATGCAAACGCTGCTCGAGGGCTGGGGCTGTCGCGTGCTCAAGGCTCCGCATGTCGAGGCGGCAGTCGCGCTGGTGGCAGAGGCGCAGATGGCGCCTGATGGACTGTTGGTGGATTACCACCTCGACGACGGAAACGGCATCGCTGCGATTGCGGAGCTACGGTGCCGTTTCGGCTCCGACCTCCCGGCCATCCTCATCACTGCCGACCGCAGCCCGCACGTCCGCGCCGATGCGCGCGCGCAAGGCATCCAGCTGCTGCACAAACCGCTCAAGCCGGCGGCATTACGCGCACTATTGACGCAATGGCGTATGCAGCGACTCGCGGCGGCGGAATGAGAGCAGCGCCCAACCGAAATCAATGCTCGGCGGCGACCGTCTGCGGCCACTGGCCGAGCTCGATTTTGGAGGCCGCGATCACCGCTTGCGTGCGGCTCTCGACCCCAAGCTTTTGCAGAATTGCTGATACATGGGCCTTGACGGTCGCTTCGGAGACGCCAAGCTCATAGGCAATCTGTTTGTTGAGCAGGCCCTCCGACAACATCATCAATACCCGTACCTGCTGCGGCGTCAAAGAGGTAAGTCGCGTCAACAGGTCGGCGGTCTCGGTATCCGCGCCAGCACCGAGGTCGACCTCGGGCGGAGTCCAAACGCCGCCCTGGAACACGCGGGTAATCGCGCCTCGCATGGTCTCGATGCCGAGGGTCTTCGGGATGAAGCCCGACGCCCCGAAATCCATACAGCGGCGAATTACCCCGGGATCGTCATTGGCCGAGACCACGATGATCGGCACGCTCGGATACTGCGCGCGCAGATACATAAGGCCGGAGAACCCGCGCACGCCCGGCATGGTCAAATCGAGCAGGATCAGATCGACGTCGGCGCCGCGCTCGAGCAGCTTCGCTAAATCCTCGAAAGAACCCGCCTCAGCAATATCAAGATCCTCGAACAGACCTGAGACTGCCTCGCGCAGGGCGCCGCGAAACAGGGGATGGTCATCCGCGATGATCAACCGTATCGGATCAGCCATCCGCCCCGTCTCCCGCTCGACCTCTGAGTTCTGAGCTCGCACGTCGCCGGTCCACCACTCTAGCACAATCCTAAGATCGTCCTTAGCGAGCTGCTGCCGGTGGCTCGATACGATTCTTGCCGGCAAGTATAAGGCGATTACCGCCTGCTGCCGATGAACTGCAGCACGAGTTCGCGCCGGTGGGGCCGCGCGCGATGTTCAGCGATAAAGATGCCTTGCCAGGTGCCGAGCGCAAGCACACCGCCGATTACCGGGATGTGCAGCGAGACGCCCGTGAGCATCGTCTTCACGTGCGCCGGCATGTCGTCAGGCCCCTCGACGGCGTGAACCCAAGGGGCATCGGCCGGTGCAAGTCGGTCGAGTGCGCTTACAAGGTCGCTGCGCACGTCAGGATCCGCATTTTCCTGGACGACCAGAGAGGCCGACGTATGCCGAAGAAAAAGGAACAACGCGCCGTCTTTGGCCCTGCTCTCGGAGACAAAGCGCATGGCTTCGCCCGTGATCTCGGTAAAGGAGCGTCCGGTGCTGTCGACCACGAGGGTCGCGGTCGCAATCATCTCGGGCGCGAAACTGTCGATACGAGACAACGAGCCGCTCATAAGCTCGGCCCCGTGGAGTTCATGACTGCTTCTTCAGCACGTCCTTATGTACCGTCGCGATCATGTCGAGCAGTCGGCGCCAGACCTTCTCGACGAAATTCATGACCTTGTTGAGATCGGCGTCATTGGGCAACTGCAGGCGAGGCTCGTCGGGATTGGCAGCCGGCGCATCCGGCTTGACGGTGCCAGGCAGCGGCAAATTGCGTGCGATCAGCTCTTTTTTGACCGCTTCGGCCTGAAGGCGCGCAATCTCGGTCTCGAGCGCGGCACGCTCGTCAGGCACGGCTTGGCATGCCCACCCCGCCGGCCGCTGCGCGCAGATCGATACTTGGCCGGTGCGGCCGTCAAGCCGCAGGTACCCCTCATCGACGCGGTTGAACGTGTATCGCTTGTCGTCGCTCTGGGGCGCGGCGGTTTGCCCCCAAGCCATGGACGGTACCGCGAGAGCCAGTCCGGCGACGATGAATGCACCCGTGCGGATCATGCGGTCGCTCCTTGGTTGGTCGTACGAGACGATGCAATGGCGCCACGGGCACTTCAAGCCAACACCGGCCGAGTGCTGACCCAAAGGCTCTTTGTCCCCGCCGCCCATCACCTCACAGCACCAGTTCCACGCTCGCCCAGGCGTGCTCTTCCATTTGTTTTTCAGTTACTTAGCCCAAGGCGCAATTCTTGACTCGCATAAACCCAATCAGTATGGTCCGCGCGGCTTGGGGGGCGGAATTGATCTTGCCGAAATCAGCGCGGGTGTCGAAAGCATGGCCGACGACGCACGCGAAAAAGGTGATGGCGAACGACCTCTGGCCGACGAGGCGGCGCTCTCCGCAAGGCTTAGGCGTCTGGGCGAGCAACTCGGCCGCGTCCAACCTGGGCGTCCTGCCGAGAGCACGGATCAGCCTGCGGCCTCCGACCCGTCAGCGATGGCCCGCGGGTTTCGGCTCTCGACCGAGCTCGTCGCCGGGGTTTTAGTCGGCGCGGCGTTCGGCTGGGGGCTCGATTACTTACTAGGAATTTCACCCTGGGGAATGATCGTGTTTCTGCTCCTCGGCTTCGCCGCCGGCGTGCTCAACGTGATGCGGGCTGCGGGCGTGGCTCCGAGCGGCCCATTGGACCGGAAACGATGAACACCGCCGCGCGCCCTGAGTCCCCCTACAGCGGCGCGGCACCGAGGACTTGATCCCGCATGGATCCCATTCACCAGTTCGAGATCAAAAACCTGCTTCCGATCATTCGCATCGGCGGCACCGAGATTGCCTTCACTAATTCCGCGCTGTTCATGCTGATCGCGCTGGCTCTGATCCTTGCGCTGATGCTCGGCGCGACCCGTTCGCGCGCCCTTGTCCCCGGAAGGCTGCAGGCGACGGCTGAAATGGTTTACGAATTCGTCGCAGATACACTACGAAGCTCTGCCGGCCAGGAAGGCATGAAATTCTTCCCGCTGGTGTTCTCGATCTTCGTCTTCATTCTGGTGCTTAACGTGATAGGTATTATCCCATACGCCTTCACGGTGACGAGCCACATTATCATTACCGTTGCGTTCGCGCTGCTGGTCTTCCTCACGGTCGTAATCTACGGCTTTTGGCGGCACGGATTGCGCTTCCTCAAACTTTTCGTGCCAAGCGGGATACCCATCTACATCCTGCCGCTGGTGACCGCGATCGAGGTGATGTCATTCTTTTCACGGCCGGTGTCCCATAGTGTGCGGCTGTTCGCGAACATGCTGGCCGGTCACATCACCTTGAAGGTGTTCGGCGGGTTCGTGGTTATGCTCGGTGGTCTTGGACTTCTAGGCTGGCTTGGCGCCGCCTTGCCGCTGGCGCTGACGACGGTGCTCACGGCACTCGAGCTGCTGGTCGCTTTATTGCAGGCCTACGTCTTCGCCATTCTGACTTGCATCTACCTCAACGATGCGGTTCATCCTGGCCATTGAATACCGATCCGTCAAACAACCCTCGAACAGGAGCTTCCTCATGGACCCGACCGCCGCGAAATACATTGGTGCTGGGATTGCCTGCATCGGCATGGGCGGCGCCGGCGTCGGCGTCGGCATCATCTTCGGCAACTATTTGGCCGCGGCGATCCGAAACCCCTCAGCCGCGGCCGGACAGTTCGCCAACTTGATTTTCGGCTTCGCCATCACCGAGGCGCTCGGCATCTTCTCGCTGCTGATTGCGCTGCTTCTGCTGTTTGCCCTCGGCTGACCCCAGCATCGAACGCGTGGGCGGTAGCCAACCGCGGCGCAGCCCATGGAGACAGCTATGGCCCAAAATAGTGCAGAGCCGGTCGGATCCGTCGAGGTTCCCGCAAGCGAGCACGGTCGCGGGTTTCCGCCCTTCAATACCGAGACTTTCGTCTCGCAGCTGCTGTGGTTGGCGCTGATCTTCCTTGCGCTGTATCTCTTGATGTCGCGAATTGCGCTGCCGCGCGTCGGATCGATCCTCGAGGCGCGCCGACAGCGCATCAAAGACGATCTTGCCGAGGCGCAGCGCTTCAAGGACGCATCGGATGCCGCAATTGCGGCCCACGAGAAGGCACTGGCGGAAGCGCGCGCGCGGGCGCAAACGCTCGCCAACGAGACCCGGGCAAAGGCAACGGCAGCAGCGGAGGCCCGTCGCAAGGAAGTGGACGCGAAGCTCCGTGCGCGTATCACGGAAGCAGAGAAGGCCATCGCCGGGACACGATCGGCGGCGCTGGCAAACGTGCGCAGTATCGCCGGCGAGGCTGCGGCTGCTATTGTCGAGCGGCTGACGGGCATCGCGCCGGCAACTGAAGAGGTCGGCCAGGCCGTCAGCAATGCCATCAAGCGCTGAGAAACTCGATGTTTGAAGCCGAGTTTTGGGTCGCCGTCGCCTTCGTCGTCTTTCTCGGCGTGCTCGGCTACGTCGGGGCCCATACCCGCTTGCTCAAGGGTATCGACGACCGGCGGGAGCGCATCAAGTCAGAGCTCGATGAGGCGCGCCGGCTCAAGGCGGAAGCCGAGGCCCTGCTTGCCACCTACCGGCGTAGGCAGCAGGAGGCCGAGCGCGAGGCAGAGACGATTGTTGCCAGCGCCAAGGGCGAAGCGGAGCGTCTCGCCGCGGAAGCCGAGGCTAAAATCGAAGAATTCATCGCGCGGCACACCAAGATGGCGGAAAACAAGATCGCCCAGGCCGAAGCTCAGGCGCTGGCTGACGTGCGCTCGGCCGCTGCCGACGTCGCGGTCGCCGCAGCGGAAACGATCCTCAGCCGCAGCGTCAAGGACAAGCTCGCGGACGACCTTCTGGCCAAAGGCATCGCCGATTTCAGGGACAAGCTGAATTAGCTGCTTTTCTCAGCTCGGCGGCCAAATTAACAAACTGTGCAAAAACGATTTCCGGGCGCTGCAGCGCCCGACTTTTGCCACGGCGGCGTTTCCTAATTTCCTCAGGCTGTGATTCGTCGAGCAGCATTTCAGGCCTGCGCGCGCCCTCGCAGCACGCACTGAGAGGCTCCCGTGATCATCTTTGATTGCAACGGTGTGCTGGTCGATAGCGAACAGATCGCTGCCGAAGTGGCCGCGGGTGAGCTCGCGCGCGCGGGGATTGCGGTCACGCCGGAAGTGATGATCCGCTATTTGTCCGGGCGCCGCCCCGCCGACATGTTTGCCATGATTGAATCACTCAGCGAACGCAAGCTGCCGGCGAACTTTGGCGCAACGGTTGCCGCGGCAACCGTGAAGCGGCTGCGGGCCGATCTACGCGCTATTCCGCATGCAGGCTATGCGCTCACCTGGCTGCGGGGCCCCAAATGTGTGGCATCGTCCTCGCCCCCCGAGCGCATCCGAGCCAGCTTGGAGACGACAGCTTTGGCGAGGTTCTTCAAATTTGTCTTTTCCGCAAGCGATGTGCCGAATGGCAAGCCTGCACCCGATCTATTCCTGCACGCAGCAGCGCGGATGGGCGTGCACCCGGCCGACTGCATCGTGGTCGAGGACTCTTCGGCTGGTGTGACCGCTGCCACGGCGGCCGGTATGACGGCGATCGGCTTTGTCGGCGCGAGCCATGCCGGCTTCCAGCTCGGCGAGGAGCTCAAATCCGCGGGAGCGCGGATGATTGTCGCCGACCTGCGGCATTTAAAGAGTGCCGTGGTTGCGCTCCGCGGGTGGTAGCTAGCACCGCGGGACTTCTATTGCTGCCGTGTTGTGGTCTTTTTCGCCGTCTTCGGCGCTTTCTTCTCGTTCTTGTCACCAATTTCGTCGAATCCGACATAAACGACGTAAGCGTCGAGTTCCGACCGCGATGGCAACGGAAACGTCAGGCCTTCTTCGACATCGACAAATGGAATGTGTGTCTGGGCCGGTGGAACGGTGACCGAAATCCGTTTGAACTTGGTGATGACGGTCTTCGGCTGCGGTCCCTCGCGTACGACCGCATAGCGCAGGGGAACGTCGACTTGACCCGGCCCGCCCATCGGTCCGAGTATGACGCGCCCCTGAACGCCCACCTTGATGCTTAGGTTGCCGCCCTGCACCGCGCATTCGCGGGCGGTTTGGCCGAACGAAAGCTGGTAGCGCAAATCCCCGGCGGTCGCATCGGCGGTCTTGGCGGCGACATTCATCGTCGAAGCGCCGGTGCGAATATCCACTCCGGGGCATTCGACTTCGGGCGCCGTCGGCGTTGGCGAGTGCGGCTGAGTGACACCTGGCATCGCACTGGAGAAAAGGTTCGTGAACCGGCTAGTAAACGAGGGCGAGTCATCGGACGAGCCCACGCTCGAAGCGAGCGAGCAGCCGGACAGCAGAACGGCAGTCCCGATCAGCGCTGCGGCGCCGCGCAGGCCGCGCGCTTGCTCCCGGTCATTTCCCCGACCCATTGGAATTACTCGGCTTTTTGACAAAACACCCGGCCTTTTTGAAGCTTATATCCACCAATTCATGGCGGTCCCAAGGCCGGCGGGACGCGGCTAATCGTCCTTAAGACGGGCGAACAGCAGATGGTCCTGCCAGATGCCATCGATGCACAGGTATTGGCGGGCAAAGCCCTCGCGCCTGAAACCCGTTTTCTCCAGGAGCCGAACCGACGCAACATTCGCGGGAATGCAGGCGGCTTCGATGCGGTGAAGCTTCAGCGTTCCGAAGGCGAACGGGACGATCGAATTTACCGCCGCCGTCATATGACCTTGGCGCGCGTAGGCTGCCCCGATCCAATACCCGAGGCTCGCCGCCTGGGCACAGCCCCGGCGAATATTGGCGAGCGTCAATCCGCCCAGTACTACGTCGTCATCCTTGCGAAAAATGAAGAACGCGTAGGCGAGGTCGTTGCGCTGATCTTCGGAATAGCGCCTGATGCGCCGGCGAAAGGACGCGCGGGTGAGATCGTCGGCGGGCCACGTCGGCTCCCACGGCGTGAGGAAATCGCGACTTGCTTCGCGCAACGCCGCCCATTCGGCCCAGTCGGACATCTGCGGGCTTCGTAGCACGACGCCATCGCCGGCGACGGCGGGCATCTGATCGGCCAAGCTGACGGTGCGGAAGAATGCCATGATGATCAGCAACCAGACCGTAAGCAGACGCACGAGCGACAGCGGAACGCCGCTCTTGGAATCCCTCGTCCATCATCAGACTTCACGCTGCCCGGCGAGCGAGACTGTCGGCGATCGTGGCGGCACTTTCAAGTCCAGGACCGGGACCGAGCGCGGCGATGGCGGGCCGACCACGCGTAATCAGTGCGCGCCCAGCGGCGCGGGCGCTCTCGACCGTGACGGCTTCAATTTTTGCGACCAGTTCCTGGAGCGGAATGGGGCGCCCCCAATTCAAAAGCTGGCGCGCGAGCTGCTCGGCGCGGGCCGTTGAGCTCTCGAGGGCCATCAGCAATCCGGCTTTCATTTGCGCCTTCGCGCGCGCGACTTCCGCCTCGTTGATAGTTTCGGCGGCGGCATTTATCTCGCCTACCACGACGTGCATCAACTCGGGGACGTCGGCCGCATCCGTTCCGGCGTACAGGCCAAACATTCCGACGTCCGAATAAGGTGCATGGAAGGCATAGATCGCGTAGCAGAGGCCGCGCTGCTCGCGCACCTCCTGGAACAAGCGCGAGGACATGCCTCCACCGAGCACGTTGGTGAACACCTGTAGGCTAGGAAGGTTTGGATCACGATGCGGCAAGCCATGCATGGCGAGCGCGATGTGAACTTGCTCGAGATCGCGCGTCTCGATGCGGGAGCCACCAATGAAGCGCGCCGGTTCAGGCGTAACGGGTCCCGGCCCGGCGAAACTCGCGAATCGGCTTTCCACTTCCGCCACCACGGCTAGATGCTCAACCGCGCCTGTCGCTACGACGATCATGTCGGGGCCGCGATAGTTACGTCGCAGATAGGCCCCCAGACGCGAGCGATCGAACGATCGCACGGTGGCCGGCGTGCCGAGGATGGAGCGGCCAATCGGCTGACTGGGGAAGGCGGTCTCTTGCAGCTTGTCCCAGATGAGGTCGTCCGGCGCGTCCTCGGATGCCCCGATCTCCTGCACGATGACGTTCTGCTCGCGCCGTAGCTCCTCGGGATCGAAAGCGGGGTCGGCAAGGATATCGGACAGCACATCCAGTGCGAGCGGCACGGGGCCGCGCAGAACGCGTGCATAATATGCGGTCGTCTCGACCGAGGTCGCCGCGTTAAGGTCCCCGCCCACCGCCTCTATCTCCTCGGCAATTTGCCGGGCTGTGCGCCGGGAGGTTCCCTTGAACGCCATGTGCTCGAGCAGATGCGAGATGCCATGCTCGTCCGGCTGCTCGTCGCGGCTGCCGGAGCCGACCCAGACGCCAAGCGCAGCGGTCTCCAAATGCGGCATCGCGTCGGTCACCACCACAAGCCCGGTTGGAAGACGCGTGACTTCGACGCTCATGCAGCGGCTCCTTCATGTGCGGCACGACTGGCCGAGACAATATGGTGCTCGATGGCCCTCTGGTCGACCGGCATCCGGATGACGCGCTCCGGCCGGCGATCGAGGTCGGCGAGCCATTCGGGCAGCTGCGGGCGCACGCCGCTAGCCGCCTCTACGGCATCGGGAAATTTGGCCGGGTGGGCCGTGCCGAGCACGATCATCGGAATCGATTGATCCCGGATTTCCTTCTCGGCGACCGCAATGCCCACCGCCGTGTGGGGATCGATAAGCTGCTCGGTCTCCCGCAGCATGGTGCGGATAGTTGCCGCGGTCTCTTCCTCGTCGGCGCGGTCGGCGGAAAACACGGCGCGCAACGCCGAGAGCGCGGACGCCGACAGCGCAAACCGGCGCGATTGAGCGAGGGAGGCCATCAGTGCGCGCACCACCCGGCCGTCGCGGCGATAGATGTCGAACACGAGGCGCTCGAAATTCGACGCGACCTGGATGTCGATGGTCCGCGCCAGGATGTCGTTGACGTTGGTCGCAACGGTGAGGCGATCGATGGGCAGGCCCATGCACAGCGCGACGTAGCCCGCATAGACGTCGCCGAAATTGCCGGTCGGCACGGTGAAGGCCACCTTTCGCCGCGGGGAGCCGAGCGCGACGGCGGCGGTGAAATAGTACACCACCTGTGCGACGATGCGCGCCCAATTGATGGAGTTCACGCCAGAGAGCCGCACTTGGTCGCGAAAGGCGTGGTGGTCGAACATGCCCTTCACGATCGCTTGGCAATCGTCGAATGTCCCCTCGATCGCCAGCGTGTGGACATTGTCGTCGGCCACCGTCGTCATCATTCGCCGCTGCACGTCGGAGATGCGTCCCTGCGGGAAGAGCACGAAAAGATCCACTCGTGCGCGGCCGCGAAACGCTTCGACCGCGGCTCCGCCGGTGTCGCCGGACGTAGCGACCACGATGGTGGTGCGCTCGCCTCGCGCCGTGAGCACCTCGTCCATGAGCCGGCTGAGCAGCTGCATCGCCAAGTCCTTGAACGCGAGCGTGGGCCCGTGAAACAGCTCAAGTATGAAATCGCTCATGCCGAACTGCACGAGCGGAGCGACCGCCGGATGGCGAAACCTGCCATACGCCTCGCGCGTCATGCGGGCGAGATCACTCTGGGGGATGGCGTCGCCGACAAAAGGCCGGATGACCTCCACCGCGACTTCGGCATAAGGCCGGCCGGCAAAACCGGCGATGGTCTCGGCATCGAACCGCGGCCATGCGGTCGGCACGTAAAGGCCGCCGTCGCGGGCAAGCCCGGCCAGCATGGCCTCGGCAAAACCGAGGGTCGGGGCCTCGCCTCGGGTGGAAACGTAATGCACGCGCCGCGGGCTCCGTTCGGAGACTAAAGTCGCCATCGCACTCGGCTTTCCCGGCCGAGCGGGCATACGAGCTAACAGCTTGAATTCGTTAAGTCTTCCCGGAACGACGTCAGGCTCCGCGAAGCTACGTGGGCCAACATAGTGGGAAGACGGCGCCTCCACAAGGAAAGCGCCCCAGGCCGCTCACGCCGCGCGTCCCGCTCGGCCGCTGACCCAAAACCCGAACATGATGACCACAACCAATGCCAGGCCGTACCAAGTGATCGCATATTGGAGATGCTCGTTACGCAAATTCGCCCCGAGACGTCCGGCGCGGGGGAGCCCGCTGGCTGGCTGCGGGCTTTCCAACTCGATGTAGAACGGCGCGACGTCGCCCCAGCCTTTGGTGGCTGCAATTGCGACCGGTTCGCGCACGAACCAAAGATTGTGGTCAGGATCATCTTTGGGGGAGAAGACGCCGCGCGATTCCGGCCAGCGCATGACGCCGACTAACTCGGTCTCGGCCGGCGTGCCGCCAAGATCACGGCTTGCCGGAGCCTGCCATCCCTGCGGCACGAAGCCGCGATTTACGACGACCAGGCCGCCGGCGGGGAGCCGGGCCGGCGCGAATACCCAATACCCTGGTCCGGAAACGTCGCTGCGCAAGGCCGAACCGCTGGTATAAACGAGCGCTTCGACGCCAGGCAGCAAGGCGGCCGAGAACTTCACGCGGCGGAATTCGTCGCGGGCCGCATCAAGCGTGGCCCAGCGCTCCCGCGGCGGCAGATCGACCGGCGGTGCGGAAAGACGCTGTTCAAGACTTTCGATCAGCGCTTCCTTCCATGCCTTGCGCTGAAGCTGCCAGCTACCGAGCGCGACGAAGATTACGATGGCCCCCAGCGCGAACACCGCCGGCACGGCAAACCCCGATCGCCATCGCCATGCTGATGCAGCGCTCACGGCGCTCCGCCGCCGGTAAACCGGCTTTCGGCGGCCTTGTGGTGATATTGCAGCGCGATCAGAAGTCCTTTGACCGGGCGCAACGGCAACAACGTCGTGATGAGGATTAGCGGTCCCCATAACAGCGCGTGCACCCAATAGGGTGGCGCATAAAGGACCTCCACCGCCAGAGCCGAGCCCGCGACGATGAAGCCGGCAAGAAACATGACGAAAAACGCGGGCCCGTCAGCGGCGTCGGCAAACGAGAAATCAAGGCCGCACGTCTCGCAGCGCGGGCGCAACGCAAGAAATCCCCGGAAGAGATGCCCCTTGCCGCAGCACGGACAACGGCCCATGAGGCCGGAGGCGAAAGGCGAGGCCGGTGCTTCAGGATGATACGTCACTCGGAACGCCGGACTGAGAGGAACTAGCGGATAAATGGCGCGCCCAGCCCCGAACCGCAAGTATCGGCATCGTGGCTGCGCTCATGCTAACGGACTGAGGTCACCCAACATCGTTGGAATGAACTCGGAGACCGTCGGATGAATGTGCATGGCTCTCTGCAGAACCGTGTATGGCGCCTTGGCATACATCACGTCCAGGATGCAGTGAATCGCCTCGTCGCCGGAAAGCCCCAGAAGCGACGCCCCGAGTATCTGCTTCGTCTCCTTGTCGACCAAAATCTTCATGAAACCTTTCGTCTCACCTTTCTCGAATGCTCGGCTCACGTCTTCCATGGCCATGGTCGCGATCAGCGCCGGCCGGCCGGTTTTGCGCACTTCCGCCTCGGTCATGCCGGCGCGACCGAGCGGCGGATCCGTGTACAGCGCGTAAGCGGTAATGCGATCGCTGACGCGCCGCGGGTCGTTGTCGAGAAAGTTCGCCGCGACGATCTCGTAATCGTTCCAGGTTGTGTGAGTAAAGGCACCTTTTCCGTTGCAATCGCCTAACGCCCAGATGCCGGGGACATTGGTGCGCAACTGGTCGTCGACTTCGATATAGCCGCGGGAATTGGTGGCCACGCCTGCCTTGTCGAGACCAAGATCGTCCGTGTTCGGCTGTCGTCCGATCGCGAGCAAGAGGTGAGAACCAATGACCTGCGACTTTGCCCCTCCACCCTCTAGGGTGACGGCGATGTCGTTGCCGTGTTTGCCCACCGCGACCACCTTGCTGTTGACGCGGACGTCGATCTTTTCGTCCTTGAGGATTTCGGCAACGGCGCGCGAGACATCCTCGTCCTCGCGGGCGATCAAATGCGCCGCAAGCTCGACGACCGTGACCTCGCTTCCGAAGCGGCGATACATTTGCGCAAATTCGAGCCCCACATAGCTCCCGCCGAGCACGATGAGGTGCGGCGGCAGAAAATCCACATCCATCATGGAGCTGTTGGTGAGGTACGAGATTTGATCGAGTCCGGGGATGGGCGGTACCACCGCCCTGCCGCCCACGTTGATGAAAATCTTGTCGGCGGTGAGAGCCTCATCACCGACTTGCACGCGCTTCGGTCCGACGAAGCGGCCATGACCTTCCAGCACCGTACATCCTTTCAGCTGCTTCAACGATCGCTCGACCCCCTGGCGCGACGGGAGCGAAATGGCGTCCTTGCGCGCCTTCACCGCCTTCATATCCACGCCGACGCGACCGCCGATGGTCACGCCGTAGTCGGCGGCGCGATGTGCGAGATACGCCGCATAGGCGCTCGCGACCAAAGCCTTGGTCGGGGTACAGCCGGTGTTGACGCAGGTGCCGCCGAAAAACTTCCGCTCGATGACAGCAACCTTCCAGTTTGCAGCCACTAGCCGCCGCGCCAAAGGCGGCCCAGCCTGCCCCGTACCGATGATGATCGCGTCATACTCCGCCATAACCGACCTCTCGTTTCGCAGCGGCCGTCACCTCCGGGCCGACATCCCGGCGTCGCGGCCAAATCGAGATGCGGCATCAGCGCCGATTTCGCCCGCAGGTAGCTGGCGCGCGCTGATCGATCTTAGCGGCGGATCCGCCTCAACGCTCGGGCCGCGAACCAATTACCTCGACAGAAAAAGCCGCACATGCGCTGACGCGCGGCTAATGGCCGGCGGCATGTGCCGCGCTCGCTCCGCCCGAACCCCACACGTAAATGCAGGAAAACAAGAAGATCCACACGACGTCGACGAAATGCCAATACCAGGCGGCGAATTCAAAACCGAGATGCTGCGTGGGCGTAAAGTGTCCGAGATAAGCGCGGAGCAGGCAGACGATCAGGAACGTCGAGCCGATGATGACATGCGCGCCGTGGAAGCCGGTGGCCATGAAGAACGTGGCACCGTAGATGTTGCCGCTGTAATTGAACCCTGCGTGGCTATACTCGTAGGCCTGAACGCAGGTGAATGCCAATCCAAGCGCGATGGTGAGAATGAGACCCCACTTCAGCCCTTGCCGGTCGTTCTCCAGAAGCGCGTGATGGGCCCAAGTCACCGTCGTGCCGGAGGTGAGGAGGATGAGCGTGTTGAGCAGAGGCAGGTGCCAGGGATCGAACGTCTCGATTCCCTTTGGCGGCCATACCCCGCCGAACAGCTGCTCGCGCGTGATCTGCTGCACGTCGGCCGGGAACAGCGCACTGTTGAAATAAGCCCAGAACCACGCCACGAAAAACATCACCTCGGAAGCGATGAATAGAATCATGCCGTAGCGGTGGGAGATCTGGACGACGCGGGTGTGATAACCCTCATAGGTGGCTTCACGGGCCACGTCGGTCCACCACCCGATCATCGTATAGGCGATGCCGATTACGCCGACGCCAAAGATATATGGCGCCGCCGCGAACATGTGGTGCATCCAGGCAATTCCGCCAAATGCCGTCACAAATGCCGACACCGCGCCGACCGCCGGCCAAGGGCTCGGGGCGACGAGATGGTAGTCATGGTGCGGCTTGGCGTGAGCTTCGGCCATCTTGAGTTTCTCCGTTCCGCGGCGAGGCAGCTACCGCGCTCGTTTTCTGCTCGCTGTTTCAGCTTCGTCCGGCCGCTGCACCGTTCTCTCCTCGCACCGGTTCAGTTTGGCGCGCCGGATACATGGTGTAGGAGAGCGTGATGGTCTCGACACCATCCTGCTCCGAATCCTTCACGATGTCCGGGGCGACGAAAAAGACCACCGCCATATCGCGTGTTTCGCCAGCCTTGAGCCGCTGATCGGTGAAGCAGAAACAGTTGATCTTCGAAAAGTACGCACCGACGGTGGGCGGCGAGACGTTATAGGAGGCAATTCCCACCGTCTCGCGCGCCGATTCGTTGACGACGCGATAGCTGACGGTCACCACCTCGCCGACTTTGACCTCGATTGAATTCTGCTCCGGCTCGAAGCGCCAGGGCAGCCCGCCGGCGACGTTGGCGTCGAAACGCACCTTGAGCTTGCGGTCCAGAATATCAGCGGGGGCGGCGGTGGCGACCTGAGGTGTGCCGCCGAATCCGGTCGTTCGACAGAACCAGTTGTAGAGGGGCACAGCCGCATAGGCGGCGCCGATCATCGCCGCGACGAAAACCCCGCATGCGCCCGCGACCAGAACATCGCGGCGCCGTTGTGGGGAGATCCTTGACATACCCATGGCGATTACAACGGCCGGTTCAGTACGGCAGGTCCTTTCACGAGTGTGACGATATAAAACAGTATGACCAACGCTCCAAGCGCAAGCGCAATCGCGATCGACCGTGCCCGCCGGGTGCGCTTCTGTTCCTCACTGAGAACGATTCGCTGTGGCTTCTCCTCCATGTCATCACACCGTCAAGTGTCGCATTTCTAACCCACCACGCGCGCATCGATCAGCAGCACCGCGAACAGGATGAATAGATAAAGAATCGAAAATGCGAAAAGATGATGCGCGGCGCGGTCCTTGTGCTCGCCTTCGCCTTGTTTGCACACTCGCCACGCAAACATGACCATCAGTGCCCCGGCGACGAGCGCGGTCACCCCATAGAGCGCATGTGCATAGCCTAAAAGCCATGGCGTGGCGCCGATAGGTACGAGGGCGAGGGAATAACACAGGATCTGCCGCCGCGTTGCCTCTGCTCCGGCAACTACCGGGAGCATCGGAAGTCGCGCCCGGGCGTAGTCGTCGATGCGAACGAGCGACAACGCCCAGAAATGCGGGGGCGTCCAGAAGAAGATGATGAGGAACAGAAGGCATGGCTCGACCGACACACCCCCCGTCGTTGCCGCCCAGCCGATGACGGGAGGCAGTGAGCCGGCCGCGCCGCCGATGACGATGTTTTGCGGAGTCAAACGCTTGAGCCATGCCGTGTAGACAACGACGTAGAAAAAGATCGTGAAGGCAAGCAGCGCCGCCGCAAGCCAGCTCACTAGGAGACCGAGCACGGCCACGGCGAATGCGGCGAGCACGATGCCGAAGGCGAGCGCCTCGCCGGGGGCGACGCGCCCCCGTGGAATTGGACGGCCCGAGGTGCGGCTCATCAGAGCATCTATGTCTGCGTCGTACCACATGTTGAGCGCACCCGCGGCCCCGGCCCCGACCGCGATGCACAGGAGTGCCGTGAAGCCGATCATCGGATGGATGTGTGCCGGCGCGATCATGACGCTTACCAGCGCGGTGAACACCACGAGCGACATGACGCGAGGCTTCATCAGCGCGAGGTAATCCGTGACGGTGGCAATGCTCGGCTCGCAGGCGAGCGGAGCCGTCCTACTTCCGGCAAACTGTGCACCCTCACTCAGCGATGTCATCGATCCCGCGCTCACTGTTGAAGACCCGACATACGCGGCTGCAGCTCATCACTTGATCAGCGGCAGCTCGTTATATTGGTGGAACGGTGGCGGCGAGGGCAGCGTCCATTCAAGCGTGGTCGCGCCTGCGCCCCACGGATTGTCCCCCGCCCTCTGCTTGCGCATGAACGCATGGGCCACGCCGAAGAAGAACACCAGCGCCCCGACGCCAGAAATATAAGAGCCGATCGAGGAGACCAGGTTCCAACCGGCGAAAGCGTCGGGATAGTCGGCAATGCGGCGCGGCATGCCAGAGAGGCCAAGGAAGTGCTGGGGAAAGAAGACGATGTTGACGCCAATGAAGGTGAGCCAGAAGTGCAACTTGCCGATCGGCTCCGAATACATGTAGCCGGACATTTTCGGGAACCAGTAATACCATCCGGCGAAGATGGTGAAGACCGCGCCCAGCGAGAGCACGTAGTGGAAATGCGCGACCACGTAATAGGTGTCTTGCAGCGAACGATCGACGCCGGCATTGGCGAGCACTACCCCGGTCACGCCGCCGACCGTGAATAGAAATATGAAGCCGATCGCCCACAGCATGGGCGTCTTGAACTCGAGCGAGCCGCCCCACATGGTGGCGACCCAAGAGAAGATCTTCACGCCCGTCGGCACCGCGATCACCATGGTGGCGACGACGAAATACGCTTGCACCGCGGTCGACATCCCGACGGTGTACATGTGGTGCGCCCACACCACGAACCCGATGCCGCCGATCGCCACCATGGCATAGGCCATGCCGAGATAGCCGAAGACCGGTTTTCTCGCGAACGTCGCCACGATTTGACTGACCATCCCGAAGCCCGGCACGATCAAAATGTACACCTCGGGATGTCCGAAGAACCAGAACAGGTGCTGGAACAGGAGGGGGTCGCCGCCGCCGCTGGGAGTGAAGAAGGTGGTTCCGAAGTTACGGTCGGTGAGCAGCATGGTGATGGCACCGGCGAGCACCGGCATCGCGAGCAGAATAAGGAATACCGTCACCAGCTGCGACCACACGAACAACGGCATCTTGTGCATCGTCATGCCGGGAGCGCGCATATTAAAGATCGTCGTGATGAAGTTGATTGCACCGAGGATCGACGATGCACCGGCAAGGTGCAGCGATAGGATGGCAAAATCGACGGCCGGACCCGGATGGCCGGTGGTCGAGAGCGGCGCATAAATGGTCCATCCCGCCGCCACGCCCGGCGCACCGGGCTCGCCCTCCACAAACAGCGAGATGATCAACAGCGTGAAGGACGCCGGCAGCAGCCAGAACGAAATGTTGTTCATGCGCGGGAACGCCATATCCGGCGCGCCGATCATCAGCGGTACCATCCAGTTCCCGAACCCGCCGATCATAGCCGGCATGACCATGAAGAAGATCATGATCAGGCCGTGCGCGGTCGTGAACACGTTGAACATGTGCGAGTCATGGAAAAACTGCAGCCCGGGATGCATCAGCTCGAGCCGCATGCCGATCGACAGCACCCCGCCCACCAGTCCGCCGAGCAGCGCGAACGCGAGGTACATCGTGCCGATGTCCTTGTGGTTGGTCGAATAGAGATAGCGACGCCAACCATGGGGATGATCGTGCTGATCCTCACCGTGAGCTTTCGCGATCGTATCCATGACTTAGGTCCTTCAGATTTTCGTCCGCGCAGAACCCCGCTCCCCGGGCTCACTGCGGCAGTCGTTGCGCTGACGCGACCGCGGTCGACGGCAGCCCTTCATTACGAGCGTATTTCTTCTTGGCGTCCTCGATCCAGGCGGAGAATGCCTGTTCACTCACGACGCGAACCGCAATCGGCATGAACGCGTGATCCTTGCCGCACAGTTCCGAGCACTGACCATAATAGATACCTTCCTTGGTCGCCGTGAACCAAGTCTCGTTGATGCGGCCGGGAACGGCGTCGATCTTGATGCCGAACGACGGCACCGCGAAGGAGTGTATGACGTCCGAACCGGTGGTGATCACGTGGACGATCTTGTTGACCGGCACCACCATTTCGTTGTCAACGGCGAGCAGCCGCGGCTGGCCCTCCTTGCGCTCGCCGTCCTTGAGCATCAACGAATCGAACTCGAACTCGCCATTGTCCGGGTAGCTGTAGCTCCAGTACCACTGTTTGCCGGTCGCCTTGACCGTCAGATCGGCGGCCGGGACGTTGAGTTGAAGGAACAGGAGCTTGAACGAAGGCACGGCAATAAACATCAGGATCATGATGGGGATGATCGTCCACGCAATCTCGATCAGGGTATTGTGTGTGGTCCGCCATGGAATCGGATTGGCGCGCGCATTGAACCGCACCATGACCACGATCAGCAAGGCGAGCACGAAGCCAGCAATTGCGGTGATGATGTAGAGCAAGAAATCGTGGAACCAGATGATGTCGGTCATCACCGGCGACGCCGACTCCTGCAGCCCCAACTGCCACGGCGAGGGCTGCCCGAGCCCCGCCAGAGCAGGTTCCCCTGCCCCCAGCATGGCGATGATCATCATCGCCAGTAGAGTCATCCGGTTGAGCAGCGACATCAGTGCTCCTTCGCATGAGAGTCTCAGGCGCGCTACGGCGCTCGGAGCCGCGCCGCCCGCATGAAGCGGGGCGCTCCTCGGTCGGCTCCGCGCGGGACCTCAGGGGAATCCTGGCTTCTCAAATCACAATTCCGGCGCTATCGCAATGCACCCCTTCATAGCTCCCATGCGATGAAATGCCCGCCGATCGGCCCCGCCCACCCCCCGCCGTTCGACCCTTTCTCGGCCACAATGCGCTGTTTTACTGATTCATGACAGGTTGGGCAGACCCTGGTCGGGAGGGGTCTATTTGGCCGGCCCGGCATAGCAGCGCGCACAGCATTCGAGGCACCGACATTATGGGTTCACTCACCCCGGCACTGCTGTTTCTTGCGATGAGATCATTTTTCGCACTCACCATCCTGGCATTCGCAGCGTTGGCCGGCACCGTCGGGCCTGCGACAGCCCAGGGCGCCGTCAAGTCGGTCCACAATGATTGGCAGGTCCGTTGCGATACGCCGCCGGGCGCCCAAGGCGAGCAGTGCGCGCTAATCCAGAGCGTCACTGCCGAAGATCGCGCCAATGTCGGGCTCACGGTGATCGTACTCAAAACCGCCGATCAGAAGAGCCGTCTCATGCGCGTGGTTGCGCCCGTGGGCGTGCTGCTTCCCTCAGGCCTGGGGCTTAAGATCGACCAGGCGGACGTAGGCCGCGCCGGTTTTGTCCGCTGCCTGCCAAACGGTTGCGTTGCCGAGGTGGTCATGGACGACAACCTCGTCAAGCAGCTGCGCAACGGGCAGACCGCGACCTTCATCATCTTTCAGACGCCCGAGGAAGGGATCGGCTTTCCCATGAGCCTCAAGGGCTTCGGCGAGGGCTACGACAAGCTGCCGTGAGCGACGCCGGATAGGGCTTGCCACCTCGCAACTTGAGGTGAGCGCGCTTATCTTTGGCTGGACCGTGCGAATGCGGATCCCAGCATGACCTTAGCCACCGTCTCGCTTCTCGACCGCGCCGGTCTCGACCGTCAGGCCGCGCGCCGACATCTCGCTCGTGGCCTGGAAGGCGCCGACGACGGTGAAATCTATCTCGAATATGCGCAGTCGGAGATGCTCGTCTTCGACAACGGGCGGCTCAAGCAAGCGACCTACAACACCGACCAGGGCTTTGGGCTGCGCGCCGTCAAGGACGAGGCCGTCGGTTATGCCCATTCCTCTGATCTGTCGGAGGCAGCGTTGGCGCGCGCAGCGGAGGCCGTGCGCGCAGTCAAGGGCGGCTATAGCGGTCACTATGCCGAGGCGCCGGGGCACACCAATGTCCGCCTCTACGGCGACGACAATCCGCTTGGCGCGCCGTCCTTCGAAGCCAAGGTGCGCCTGCTGGAGTCCATTGATTCCTATGCCCGAGGGCGAGACACACGCGTGCGCCAGGTTTCGGTCTCATTCGGCGCGACGTGGCAACTGATCGAAATCCTGCGCGGGGAGGGCGAGATCTACCGGGACGTGCGGCCATTGGTCCGCGTGAATGTCTCGGTGGTCGTGGGCCAAGGTGATCGGCAGGAAGCCGGCAGTCACGGCTACGGGGGACGGGAGAGCTTCTCCCGGTTCCTCGCGATGGATGCCTGGCGAAGCGCGGCCGATGAAGCCGTGCGCCAGGCGCTGGTCAATCTGGAGGCCGTTCCGGCCCCGGCGGGCGAAATGGACGTGATCCTTGCCCCCGGCTGGCCTGGCATCATGTTGCATGAGGCCGTGGGTCACGGCCTCGAGGGCGACTTCAATCGCAAGAAGACCTCTGCGTTCGCCGGCCTGCTAGGACAGCGCGTCGCCTCAAAAGGCGTCACCGTAGTCGACGACGGCACTCTTGCGCAGCGGCGCGGATCGCTTTCGATTGACGACGAGGGCACGCCGACCGGTCGCACGGTGCTGATCGAGGACGGGATCCTGGTCGGCTACATGCAGGACCGCCAGAATGCGCGCCTGATGGGCATGAGGCCCACCGGCAATGGTCGCCGACAAGGCTATGCCCATCTGCCCATGCCACGCATGACCAATACCTACATGCTCGCCGGCGGCCACCTGCCGGGCGAGATCATGGCCTCGGTCAAGAACGGCATCTATGCCGTCAATTTCGGCGGGGGTCAGGTGGACATTACCTCGGGCAAATACGTGTTCCAGGTCACCGAGGCCTACAAGATCGAGAACGGAAAGCTGGGCCAGCCGCTCAAGGGCGCCATGCTGATCGGCAACGGCCCAACCGACCTCAACCGCATTGGCATGATCGGCAACGATTTCGAGCTCGATCCCGGCATCGGCACCTGCGGCAAGAATGGCCAAGGCGTGCCCGTCGGCGTCGGCCAACCGACCCTACGCATGGATCGCATCACGGTCGGAGGGACGGGATAGGCCGGTTCGCCGACCCCCGAGGAATCTAGAAATAGGCGATGCTCCGCCCGCAGGCGGCAACGGCCACCCAGATCCCGAGCGAGCACGCTCCTGCGATTTTGGCGCCCGGCGGCATCGGGGCGCCCGGTTGAAGTCGCTCGACCGCACGTCTCGCCCAAAACTCATAGATGGCGATATTGGCGAGGCCTGCGGCGACCAGAACCGCCTTGAGCTGGAATGCCCGATTGACGGCGAGATGGCTCGCCTCGGCCGAGAACAGCACAGCACCGGTCATTGCCATGCCCGCGAGCGCGGCGAGGGCAAAGCTGCGCGCTCGCGCGAGCAGGCGCGCCGGCGCGGTCGCGGCCAAACCTCCAAGCAGGCGCACGTCCATCACCGCGATCGCGCCGGCAAAAAAGGTAAGCGAGACGATGTGCCCGATATTCGCCGCGGGATAGAGCCAGGTGGACTGGCGAATGCTCGCGGCGAAGCCCGACTGCTCGAGCGCAACGAAGAGCGCCGGCGCCCCCTCGGTCATCACCGCATCTCGTAAGTTTTGCCGTCGACCGTGATCCGTTCAGCCCGCATCTCATCCTTTTGGACCGTCGACGGGTATCCATAGGCCGACACGTTCTGCCCGACGGCGACGACTTTTTCCGTCGCGCCGCGGCTGTTCATGCGCGATGTGGGCGCGAGCGTCACCGTCCAGATCTTGTCGCTTGCCTGCACCGTGATCGTGGCGTGCGGATTCTCGAATTTCGAGGTCGCGATCGCACCGGCGACGGTGATCGGATTATTGGCGTCGTAACTGCCCCAGCCATGGTGCGCGACGGCGGCGCTCGTCAGCAACGCGAACGCCGAAACGAACAGGACAGGTCTCCTCATAGATGCCTCCATGACTAGCCTCTCTCCGCCCGGATTGCGGCGCCTATCGGGAGGGCCAGATGCGGGAACCTGCAATCTACCGCACCACCCCGGAAATACAGCACGGCTTGCGTGCCGGCCGGGTGATGCGGTTCTTCAGATAGCAAACCGCGGAAGGGCCGACATAGCCCGGCCGCACATACGTCCAGGCACGGCACGCATCGTCCGCTTCACAAGCGGCTTCGCAGCTCTTGCCACTCGAGTCGGCCGGAACTTCGAAGTGGCGGTAGTCGCCGCCGTTGCGGTCGACGCCGAACTCGGTCGCTCCGCTCTTGGGCTCGATAACGCCGGTCCCGCGCACGCCCGAGGCGCAGCACGCCGCCTCGAAGCGTGGCATGACCTTGGATTTGAGCCAACAAACGGCGTTGGCACCCTCGGTTGCGGGATAGGAAAACGCCCAGGCCCGGCAACGGGCATCCCGCTCGCAGCGGGCGGCGCATTGGGCCGGATCACCCAATCGCATGGGAAAGCTGGCATAATCGCCACCCGCCCGGTCGAAACCGACTTGGGCGCGGGCGGATGCGCCCAAGATCACAATAGCGATCACCAAGGCAAAACCGAGCCCGAACCAATCCCGCCTCATTCTGCGTCCCGCTCGCGCCGCCCGGCTGTCCGATCCATGTTAGAGAACCGCGCGGGCGCAGGCGAGTGCCGGGTGCGCCACGCTGCCTCCGCCTTCCTCCATGCAGGATCCGGTTATGCAATATGGCGAATTTGGTTTTCTGAATTTTGGGCTCGTCCTCTTGGGCGCTGCCGTGTTGAGCGTTCCCATCGCGCGCCGGCTCGGTCTCTCCGCCATTGTCGCTTATCTCATTGCCGGCATTATCATCGGACCGCACGGGCTCGCGGCGTTTGGAACGCCCGAGAGCATCATCCCGATCTCCGAGCTTGGGGTCGTGATGCTGCTCTTCTTGATCGGGCTCGAGCTCGAGTTCGGCCGCCTCGTGGCGATGCGGGGCGCCATCTTTGGCCTCGGCGCAGCTCAGTTGGCGCTCACCGGCTTTGCCATCGGCGCGCTCGGCTATGCCAGCGGTCTTGTCGACTGGCGCGGGGCTCTGCTCGCCGGGCTGGCATTGGCGATGTCGGCGACGGCGATCGCGCTGCAAATCCTGGAGGAACGCGGTCAACTCCAGCAGGACTATGGGCAGCGTGCCTTCGCGATCCTGTTGTTCCAGGACATGGCGGTCGTGCCTCTGCTGGCGCTGCTGCCGCTGCTCGCGCCGGAAGGCCCGCATACGCAACTCGGGGATGGGTTGCGCGCCGTCGCGTTCATCGCCGGCGCCATCGCCTTGATCGTTCTCGCGGGACGCTACTTGCTCAATCCGTTATTTCGGCTGCTGGCGCAGACCGGCTCGCGCGAGGTGATGACGGCGGCTGCGCTGCTCGTCGTGCTTGGCGCGGCTCTCATCATGCAGAAGGCCGGGGCGTCCATGGCGCTCGGCGCTTTTCTTGCCGGCCTGCTTCTCGCGGAATCGAATTACCGGCACGAACTCGAAGCCGACATAGAACCATTCCGTGGTCTTCTGCTGGCCCTGTTCTTCATGGGAATCGGCATGAGCATCGACCTCGCCATCGTGCGCGCCAATCTTTGGCTGATCCTCGCCGCAGCCGTATTGATCACGGTGCTCAAGGCGGCGATCGTCTGGCTATTGTTCGGCGCCACCTGCGTGCGTCGGGGGGATGCGCTGCGCGCGGGCTCGGTGCTCACGGGCGCCGGCGAGTTTGCGTTCGTGCTCATTCCACTCGGCGGCTCGCTCGACGTGCTCGATAGTCGACAAGCCAGCATCATCACCGCCATCGCCGCGATGACCATGCTTTTTGGACCGTTCGTTGCCTCGCTTACGAATGAACTCGTGCGCCGGTTCTCGGGGCCCGAGGTTCGCGAGCCTGACGATTTCTCCGATGCGAGCGGGTCGGTACTGGTTATCGGTTTTGGGCGCTTCGGCCAAATCGTCTCCCAGTGCCTGCTTGCCGAAGGTATCGACGTCACTGCCATCGACAACGATCCGGAGATGCTCGAGAGTGTCGCCCGCTTCGGGTTCAAGGTCTATTACGGCGACGGCACCCGGCTCGATGTGTTGCGCGCGGCGGGCGCGAGCGAGGCGAGGCTGATCGCGGTGTGCACCGACAACCCGGAGGCCGCAAGCCGCATTGTCGACCTCGTTCATGCCGAATTTCCCGCCGCGAAGGTTTACGTGCGCTCTTTCGATCGCCGGCACACCTTGCAACTCATCGCGAAAGGCGTCGATTTCGAACTGCGCGAAACCTATGAGTCGGCGCTCGTGTTCGGACGCAATACGTTGGAAGGCCTGGGGTTTGATCCCGAGCGCGCCGCCGCTGTCGAGGCATTCGTCCGCCGTCGCGATCTCGAGCGGCTCGCATTGCAGCAGGCCGAGGGAATTTCCGCAGGCCTCGATTTATTGCACACGCGCATGGTGCACGAGCCGCTGAGCGCGCCGACGCGAGAGGTTAAACCCCTTAATCCTGAAGCGGAGGAAATCATTTCTCATCATCCACCAGCCGCAGAGTAATGCTGTCCCTATCCTGCAGTGTGTCCGGGTGTATCGAGCCTGCGAAGAGGAAAAACAAGAATGGCTCGGCACATCAATACGCGTATTCCTTGAACACCGGCTCGACGCTGCCCTCCCAGGGCCCATGAAATTTCGCCAAGAGCTCGTCCGCCGGCGTGATACCGCGCGCTACGTAGTCCTCGATCGGCCGTAGATAGCGCCTCTCATCCTGGCCGCGGGCGTCGAGCCGCCGACGCCGCGCAAGCCCGTTCTCCGCCAACGCGATCGTTGTCTTCGCCAGCTGCAGCACACTCTGACCGGCGATCGTGGCGGCGAACCCCCGCCTCGGCACCTCATCGCGAAGGTTCTGGCGCTCCGCGGCAGTCCAGTCCTTCACCAGATCCCAAGCGGCTTGCAGGGAATCATCATCGTAGAGAATCCCGACCCAGTAGGCCGGAAGTGCCGGCAAGCGGCGCCATGGACCGCCGTCCGCGCCGCGCATTTCCAGATAACGCTTGAGGCGCACCTCCGGAAAAATCGTGGAGACGTGGTTGGCCCAGTCGGAGATGGTGGCGTGCTCGCCTGGAAGGCCCTCAAGTCTTCCCGCCATGAGATCGCGGAATGATTGGCCGGCAACGTCGATATAACGCTCGCCGCGCTTGACGAAGTACATCGGCACGCTCAGGGCGTAATCGACGTAACGCTCGAACCCCATGCCGGGCTCGAATGCCCAGGGCAGCATCCCGGAGCGGTCGGGGTCGGTATCGCGCCAGATCTCGGAGCGGAATGAGAGAAAGCCGTTGGGCTTACCCTCGGTGAAGGGCGAATTGGCGAACATCGCCGTTGCAACCGGCTGCAGCGCAAGCGAGACCCGCAGCTTCTTCACCATGTCCGCTTCGGAGGAATAGTCGATGTTCGTCTGCACGGTGCAGGTGCGGTACATCATGTCGAGGCCGAGTTTCCCCACCTTCGGCATGTAAGCCGTCATGATGCGGTAACGCCCTTTGGGCATCATTGGAATCTGCGCCCGGCTCCAGGTCGGGATCATGCCGAGGCCGAGAAAGCCGATGCCGAGCGGACGCGCGACTTCCTTCACTTGCGCGAGATGCGCCATGAGCTCGGAGCAGGTCTGATGCACGGTCTCGACCGGTGCGCCCGAAAGCTCAAACTGCCCGCCTGGCTCGAGCGAAATGGCGCCGCCACCGGTCACGTCAAAAAGACCGATGATGTTTCCCGCCTCGACGATTGGCTCCCAACCGAGCAGATGTTGCATGCCCTCGAGCAGCGCACGGATGCCGCGGCGTCCCTCGTAGGGAACGGGGTTGTAGCCCTCGACCGTAAACGCGAACTTCTCGTGCTCGGTGCCGATGCGAAAGTGCGACCTGGGTTTGCTGCCCGCCTCGAACCACGCGACGAGATCCTCGCGCGTTTCGATCGGTGTCATGTCGACTTGGTCGCGAGCCATGGAGTGGTCCGAGAGAAAAGGGCCGCGACCTTACACGGCGGTTGCAAGAGAGGGCAATTGGGGACGCGCCTCCCGATATAAAGATCGGCAATCTCTGAGGATCGTCCTATCCACCCGTCTTCGGGTAAGGCTCGCCCGATCGGCGTGAAAACCGAAAGCCGCTTTCGTCCTTGTCGTAAACCAGGTCGACGTCCGGGTAGTGCGCGCGCTCACGCTTGGCCCGCGTGCCGACCTCGAGGTAGACCGCGTCCCGTTTGGATTTGTTGACGAGATGGTGGCCATTTGCGACGCCCGCTTTGAAGCCCGCAGCGTCGCCTGGTTCCAACACGGTCGTGCCGCCATCCTCGATCAGCAGGATCTCGCCTTCGAGCACGTAGACGAACTCGTCCTCGGCCTCGTGCCAGTGACGCAGCGCCGAGGCGGCGCCCGGCTTTAGTCGCGTGAGATTGACCCCGAACTGCGTGAGCCCCACGACATCGCCGAGTGCGGCCTTCTCGCGGCCTTCGGTGATCGCCCCCCACGGGTCGGGATAGCGGCCCTTGGTGCGCACCGTTGCTTTGGCAACATCTATCTTCGGCACTGTCGTTTTTCCCTGCGCGGCTCAATCGCGGATTGGCTCGCCCGACTTGCGGAAATAGCGTCGACCGGTTCTGTCGCGCTCCATCATGAAATCGACGTCGGGGTAATGCACCCTCTCGCTTTCGGCACGCGTGCCAACCTCAAGATAAACCGCATCGTGCCTGGAGCGATTGACGAGGCAATGCGCAACGCCGCTGCCGGCCCTGAAGCCCGCGGCATCACCCGCCTTAAGTACCGTCTCCCCCGCGTCCTCCTGCAGGACCAACTCGCCCTCGAGCAGATAGATGAACTCGTCCTCCTGTTCGTGCCAGTGCCGCAGCGCGGAGGCCGAGCCCGATTTGATGCGCGTGATATTGACGCCGAATTGCGTCAAGCCCGCCGCATCACCAATCTTTTGCTTTTCGCGCCCGGAAATGACCGGGGCGAATTCTTTCGGATAGGACGCAATCGGTTGTGCCGGAATCTGGGCAATCTCGATCTTCGGCATCTCCTTCTCCCCTTCCCGCTCGTTCCTGGGAGCCGCCGTAACCGCGCGAGCATGCCAAGCGCTGCGACGGCCATATCGCCGGGCTCCGATCGTCACAGGCTTCTTGCGATCAGAAGCTTCATGATCTCATTGGTGCCTGCGTAGATACGTGACACTCGCGCGTCACGATACATCCGTGAGATGGGAAATTCCTCCATATAGCCATAGCCGCCGAAGCACTGCAGGCAACGGTCGATGATCTTTCCCTGCAGGTCGGTAAGCCAATACTTTGCCATCGAAGCCGTGACGGTATCGAGCGTGCCGCCGAGGTAGCGCTCGATACAGTGATCGTGAAACACCCGTGCGATGGTGGCCTCCGATTTGCATTCTGCCAGCACGAACTGGGTGTTCTGAAACTCGATGATCTTCTTGCCGAATGCCTGACGCTGCTTGACGTAGTCGAGCGTCAGCGCCAGCGCTCGCTCGATCATCGCCTGCGCGTGCACCGCAACGATGAGGCGCTCGCGCGGGAGATCGGTCATGAGCTGTGCGAATCCCTGCCCTTCATCCCTCCCGAGCAAGTTCTCCCCCGGCAACTTCACGTCTTCGAAGAACAATTCGGAGGTGTCGGCGGAGTCGAGCCCCAGCTTCTTGAGCTTACGGCCGCGGCGAAAGCCGGGCGCATCCTCCGTTTCAACCACCATCAGCGATACGCCCTTCGCACCTGCACTGGGATCCGTCTTGGCCACGACAATAATCAGATTGGCGTGCTGGCCATTGGTGATGAAAGTCTTCGAGCCGTTGAGCAGATAGCCATTTCCCGATTTTTTCGCCGTTGTGCGCACGCCTTGCAGATCGGAGCCGGTCCCGGGCTCGCTCATGGCGATGGCCCCGATGAGCTCGCCGGTAATGAGCTTTGGCAACCAACGGCGCCTTTGCTCCTCGGTGCCGTAGTGGAGGATGTAAGGCGCGACGATACCGGAATGCAGGGGCGCGCCGAAGGAGTCGAAACCCGCGAGGCTCAATTCCCGGCCGATCACCGCTTCGTGCGCAAAGCAGCCACCGGCGCCGCCGTACTCTTCAGGCATCGCCGGGCAGAGGAGTCCGGCCGCGCCGGCTTTCGTCCAGACCTCGCGGTCATACATGCCCTGCTCGTTCCAGCTCTCCAGGTGCGGCACATACTCGGTCGCGATGAAGCGCCGTGCCTGCTCCTCGAGCAGCACGAGATCCTCGGTCATCCAGCCGGGGCGCGGGAGGTTGAGAACGTTCATGATGAACCCTGTTGATCGCCCCAGCTTGCGCGACGAGCATGTGAGGCTGCAAGCCTCCACGCGGCGCAAACCTTAACCGTCTGTTTACCCGAACGACAAACACTGCCCGAGGGCTTTAAGCCGCAGCCTACCACTACCTGCCAACGAGGACCGGCCCAGACGAGGTCCGGCTCCCCGCTGCACGTGGGCGAATATTGATGCGGGAATGACATCCGACGTTCCGTGGCAAGTTATCGGAGTAAGCTCGCGGACCCGTCAGGTCGCGCGCGATGCCGCACAGTGCGACATCTCGCTCGGCGACGCGAACGAGGTGCTGGCGTCCGACTCCAGGATTGGCGGCGCCAAGTTATCAGTTATGCCGGATCCGGGCGGGAGGTCGGATCTGATCGCCGCAGCGCGACGCGCTGCACAGGCGGGGAACGGAGATGTCGCAACGGCCCAAGATACCACCGCCGCCACACAAGCTGCTGTTCTCGTAGCGGCCGGTGGCATCGCAAGGCTGCACGTCTTGATTGGCGCAACCGCCGCCGTTCTCATCGCGCTTGGGTTACTGCAGATCGCGAGAATCATGGTCAGCCCTTCCGCTGAAACGGTCCTAGTAACTCCTAGCAACGTCGGCCCCGATATCGTGCCCAGCACCGTTCCGGAACTGGCCAGCGGCGGCGATCCCGCCCTCGCCGCATCGGCGGCCGATCCCTTGCATCTTCGATCGGCGCTCGACTTGGACGTGACCGGAAAGGTTCCGTTCTCGAACGGCACCGTGGCCGCGACTGCGGCATCAGCCGCGTCCGTCAGGCCCGTGCCTTCCGCAGTTGGCACCAACCTCGACCTTGCCATGCCTCGTCCTGCGCAATAAGAAAGTGTCAGGGCGTAGTGTGCGCGGCGAACATCGGTAGAATGGCTCGCGTGTCCGCTCAGTCCTGAGCTCATTTCGCGGGCGTCGTGCTGGCGATGCCCTCTCGCCACGATTAGCGGACATCGGCTCCTGCCGATCGTTGCCGCGATTCGTTAGACGGCCGTTTGCGGCTGGCGCCGCGATACGGTCGAGACTCGCCAGCTTTTCGCAGGCGCCAGCTACGAGCTGTCCTGCGGCAGAGAGCCAAGGACCGCACGCCTTGCAGATCTATCTCCCGATCGCAGACCTGCCGGTCAACGTCTTCGTCATCCTGGCCATGGGGCTCGCGGTCGGCTTCATCTCCGGCATGTTCGGCATCGGCGGCGGATTTCTCATGACTCCGCTGCTGATTTTCCTCGGCATCTCGCCGGCGGTTGCCGTGGCGAGCGTGACCGGTCACATTGCCGCGTCCTCCATGTCCGGCGCGATCAGCTATTGGCATCGTAAGGCCATCGATCTCGCGCTCGCCTTCATGCTGCTCGCCGGCGGCATCGTCGGCACCGCCTTCGGGGTCTGGCTGTTCACGACGCTGCGCGCGATCGGTCAGCTCGATATCACCATCGGTGTCTCCTACGTCCTTCTCCTTAGCATCGTCGGCGCATTGATGGTGACCGAGAGCGTGCGCGCCATCTTCCGCGCGCGGCAAGGTAAGCCGGTCGAGCTGCGCAGGCCCGGCAGCCACACCTGGATCCATGGATTGCCGCTCAAGCTGCGCTTCAAGCGCTCGCGCATCTATGTCTCCGCGATTCCGGTCTGGGGGATCGGCTTCATTATCGGTTTTGTCGGGGCAGTTATGGGCATCGGCGGCGGCTTTTTGCTGGTGCCGATGCTGATCTACGTGCTGCGGGTGCCCACCGCGACGGTCATCGGCACGTCGATGGTCCTCACCCTGGTGACCATGGCTTCCGCCACGGTCATGCACGCAGCCGTCAACCACCTTGTCGACGCGCTGCTCGCGCTGTTTCTAATGGTTGGCGGAGTGGTCGGGGCGCAGTTCGGCGCGCGCGCCGGACAGAAGATGAGCGGCGAGCGGCTGCGCCTCCTGCTCGGCCTGCTCGTACTCGCGGTCGGAATTCGTTTTGCCGTCAATCTGGTCCTGCCACCCGAGACCCTCTATTCCGTCCGCGCGATGGATGGCGACATATGACGCGCATTTCTTTAGCTGCTTTCGCGGCCGCTTTTAGTGCGCTCATCGCATCGGCTGCACCTGCCGCAGGGGAGCGGCTGGTCGCCTCGCTTTCCAACCATCGCGTGATGATAACGTCGAATTTCGTCGGCGAAGAACTCGTGCTGTTCGGCGGAATCGAGCAGGATGCAGCGTCCCGCCCGCGGCGCGCTGGCTATGACATCATCGTCACGGTTACCGGGCCGCGACAAACCATGATGACCTTCCGCAAGGAGCGGATACTCGGCCTGTGGGTGAACGCCGATTCGCGCGTGCTGGAGAATGCGCCGGCCTATCTCGCCGTGCTCTCAAACCGGCCCCTCGACGCCATCACAAACACCGAAACGCTGCGCCGCCTGCAGCTCGGCCTCGATAACATTCCATTGCTGCAGCGGGCTAGCATCAATATCGCCGATGCCGCCAGCGATGATCCCTTCCGTCTCGCCTTCATCAAAATCAAGACCGAGCAGGGACTCTACCGCGAAGCTTCGAATGGGGTGACGTTCCTCGCCCCGGCTTTGTTCCGCGCCTCCATTCCGTTGCCGGCCGAGGTGCCAGTCGGTACGTATGAGGTTGATGTCCGGCTGTTCGTCGATGGCGCACAGATCGCACGCACGCCTGCTCCGTTCGAGGTCTACAAATCCGGTTTTGAGCAGGTTGTCACCGCCGCCGCGCGCGAGCACGGGGTGCTCTACGGGCTCGCTACCGCGATGATGGCAATCGCCACCGGCTGGTTCGCATCCATCGTTTTTCGGCGGGATTAATGCGCATCACACAAGATCCCCCGAGGTCCACCTCATGACTGCGGCCTGGCTGCGGCGAACCCGGTTCAAGAGGCTGCAGTCGAGGTGCGACACGAAGGGAGCGAGGGCTTACGCCCCGACACATCGCGCGGCGGGGAGAGCATAGATCCGCCCCTCCCCGAGCACGTAAGCCGTGAAAGCGAAGGTGCCGAAAACATCGGCGACGGCACGCTCCCCCACGTTCAACCCGCCGACAAAGGCGCCAAACGCCGGCATGAGCAAGCGCATGCCGTCACTCGCGAAGCAGCGTCGAGTGATGCTGCAGCCTCGCCCGCTCACCCGCGCAACCGGATGCAGGTGGCCGGCGATTTCGCCCGCGGCACCGCTAGGCTCGTGCCGGAAGCTCAGCGCGCCGAGGGCAAGCACGGCGCCGAAACTGCCGCCCATCCCGATCGCCGGATCGGGATCGTGGTTGCCGGCGATCCAGATCCATTCGCGGCCGCGCTGGAGCACCCGAAGCGCGTCGCGGTCGGGCGCCAACATGCGAGCGGCGCCGTGCCCATCGTGAAAGCTGTCGCCCAGCGCGACCACCGTCTGCGGCGCGTAGCGAGCAATGATGGTGGCAAGCCGCGCCAAGGTGGTCGCGGTGTCATAGGGGGGCAGCAGCACGCCGCGCGCCGCGAAGCTCGAACCTTTCTCCAGATGTAGGTCGGAGATGGCGAGTAGCCCCGCATCGGGCCAATAGAGCGCGCCGGTACAATCGAGGACGAGCGCTACAGCGGCGATCTCCACCTCTGTTCGGCCCGTCCCGCCGCGGCCGTCATCGTGACCGGCCACCGCTGCTCCTTGTGTGCTCGCTCCACTCACTCCAACGCCTCTTTCACGAGCTGCGCCTCGGCTTCCGCCAACAGCACTTCGGATGCTTCGCCGTAAACCGATTCGCGGCCGATTTCGAGCATCACCGGCAGCGCGAGCGGCGAGACGCGGTCGAGCGGTCGATGGATGATTCGGCCGCGAATGCGCGAGAGCATCTCGCCTAGACGGCGAAATGTCGAGCAGACCCGTCGCGGCGTCCGCGCGGGCCGCGCGCAAGAGGATGTGATCGGGTTGATGGCGACGCAACACGTCGTAGACGAGATCGGTCGAGATCGTCACTTCCCGGCGCGACTTCTCCTTGCCCGGGAAGCGGCGTTCGATCAGGCCCGCGATGATCGCGCAGGTTCGGAAGGTGCGCTTCATCAGCGCCGATTCGCCAAGCCAGGCTTCGAGATCGTCGCCGAGCATATCCTCGTCGAACAATGTCGCCAGCGATAACTCGCCGCGGCCGGCTTCCTGTGCGACGTCACCGAGGCCCCAGATCGCCAGCGCATATTCATTCGCCACAAAGCCGAGCGGACGAAGCCGGGCCCGCTCGAGCCGGCGCGTGAGCAGCATGCCGAGCGTTTGATGCGCCAACCGCCCCTCGAAGGGATAGCAGATGAAATAATGCTTGTCCGCGCGCGGGAAAGTCTCGACCAACAATTGGCGCGGCCGCGGAAGGAGCGACCGTCGCTCCTGGATCTGCAACCATTCGCGCACCTGGTACGGCAGCGATCGCCATTCGTCCCGATCAGAAACGATTTTTCTTACGCGGTCGGCGAGATAGGTCGAGAGGGGAAATTTTCCGCCCTCGTAGGACGGCACCTTGGGCTCCTCGGCGGCGGCCCGCGAAACATAGACCTCGTCTTCGACCAGCGCCTCGTATCTCAGGATCTCGCCGGCGAAAACGAAGGTATCGCCGGGCACCAACGTCTCGATGAAATGTTCCTCGACTGCGCCCAAAAGCCGCCCGCCGCGCGGAATCATCTTCGAGGCACGCGAGCGCACGAGCCTCACCTTGAGCATATCGGCCTCGACGATGGTGCCGACATTCATGCGATAGCGTTGCGCGATCATGGGGTGGGCCACGCGCCAGCGGCCATCCTGGGCTTGTCTGATCTTGGCGAAGCGTTCATAGGCTTTGAGCGCGTAGCCGCCGGTGGCGACGAAATCGAGGACGGCATCGAAGTCGGCGCGGGCAAGCCCTGCATAGGGGGCGGCGCTCCTCACCTGGGCGTACAGCTCGTCGCTGAGGAATGGCTCGCCACAGGCTGAGCCCAGCAGGTGTTGCGCAAGCACGTCGAGCGCACCGGTGCGCGCCGAAGGAGTGTCCTGCGCATCATCGGCAATGGCCGCGAGCGCCGCGGCGCATTCGATCACCTCGAAGCGATTGGCCGGAACCAACACGCCTTTCGAAGGCTCGTCCATGCGGTGGTTGGCGCGACCGATGCGCTGGAGAAGACGCGAAGCGCCCTTGGGTGCACCGATATTGACGACGAGATCAACGTCGCCCCAGTCCACGCCGAGGTCGAGCGAGGAGGTAGCGACAACCGCGCACAGCTTGCCTTGCGCCATCGCCGCCTCGACTTTGCGGCGTTGCGCCACGTCGAGGGAGCCATGATGGAGTGCGATGGCAAGCGCATCCTCATTGAGGCGCCATAACTCCTGGAACACGCTCTCGGCTTGGCTGCGCGTGTTGACGAAGATGAGCGCGGTTTTGTGGCTCCTGATCAACCGATAGATCTCGTCGAGCGCGTGATGAGCGGTATGACCGGCCCAAGGCAATCGCTCAGCGGTGTCGAGCATGACGATGTCGGGAGCGGCCCCGCCCCGCGCCACGACGAGATCGGCGAGGGCCATGCCGGGACGCTGCGGCACGAGAAAGCGGCGCAGGTCGTCGGGCTCGGCCACGGTCGCGGATAGTCCGATGCTCGTGAGATCGGGCGCGAGCGCGAACAGCCGAGCCAATCCGAGCGACAGCAGATCGCCCCGTTTCGATGTCACCAGCGCGTGCAGCTCGTCGAGTACCACCCGCTTGAGCGAGCCGAACAGATAGGGCGCGTCGGGGGAGGCCAAGATCAGCGTGAGCTGCTCGGGCGTGGTGAGCAGGATCTCCGGCGGATCGCGGTGCTGGCGCTGGCGCTTCGATGCGGGCGTGTCGCCGCTGCGCGTCTCGATGCGGATCGGCAATCCCATTTCAGCGATCGGCCGCTCCAGGTTACGGGCGATGTCGACGGCGAGCGCCTTCAGCGGAGAGATGTAGAGGGTGTGGAGCCCGCCTTCGCACCTGATCCCTCGACCGGTGGAGACGGGCTGACGCGACCTCGGCGGCGCCCGGCCGGCCGAGAATGCCGCGCTGAGCTCCACCAAGCTCGGCAAGAAGCCCGCCAGCGTCTTGCCCGCTCCGGTGGGCGCGATCAGCAGCACGGAACGGCCGGCGCGCGCCTTCGCCAGAAGCTCAAGCTGGTGTGCGCGCACAGTCCAGCCGCGGCCGGCGAACCAACGCAAAAACGGTTCGGGCAGAAGCGAGGCCGAAGCGAGCACGTTCATGCCCAGGGAACGGGGCGCGCGGTGTTTAGTTGCAGGCTGATCGCAAGCGCCCTCTTCACGAACGCGCCGGTGCACAGCCTCGGTAGCGCGAGGGCGGCGCTCGCGACGGAGGCTATCGTCACCTGCGGAGCCGCCTTCAAGACATCGCTCACGGTCGTATCCTTTCTCGCGCGACGGGGGACCGGTTCGGCCGAGTGCACCTGTCATTGCGTCATTCGCATCATATCTCAGAGCTATGCGGCCCGAGGACATTCTCCTACGAACACCCGCCGGGATCTGCTGCAGGATCGGCGGCTTCCATATCGATCCGACGGCGACAGTGGAAAAAGCCGTCATTACACACGCTCACGGCGACCACGCCCGGCCCGGCCATGGCGCCGTGCTTGCCACGCAGGAGACGCTCGATCTCATGCGCCTGCGCTACGGCGAAAGCTTTGCCGGTTCGACACAAGCGATTCGCTACGGCGAGACCGTCACGCTCGGGCGCGCACGGGTGACGTTGCATCCCGCCGGCCACGTGCTTGGCTCGGCGCAGGTCGCCGTCGCGGCAAACGGGCTACGCGTGGTCGCCTCCGGCGACTACAAGAACGTCGCCGATCCGACCTGCGCCTCATTCGAGCTGGTCCGGTGCGACACGTTCATCACCGAGGCCACTTTCGGGCTGCCGGTCTTCCGCCACGGCAACCCCGAAGCCGAAATTGCAAAACTGCTGCGTTCTGTCGGCCTCTTTCCCGAGCGTGCGCATCTCGTCGGCGCCTATGCCCTCGGCAAGGCGCAGCGCGTGATCGCGATGCTCCGCGCGGCTGGATACGACCAGACGATCTACGTCCATGGGGCAATGGAGAAGGTCACGCGTTATTACCAGAGCCGCGGCATCGGGCTTGGACGGGTCGAGCTCGCGCGCAACGCGAACAAGGCGGAACTCGCCGGCGCTATTACGCTCTGTCCTCCCTCGACATTGAGGGACTTGTGGTCCCGGCGCTTCCCCGATCCGGTGACTTGCTTTGCCTCGGGATGGATGCGCGTGCGGGCGCGCGCGCGCCAGCATCTGGTCGAATTGCCGCTGGTGATTTCCGATCACGCCGACTGGGACGGCCTTACCGCGACCATCGCCGCGACGGGCGCCTCCGAGGTGTGGGTCACGCACGGCCAAGAAGAAGCCCTGGTGCACTGGAGCGCGACCCAAGGGCTGCAGGCACGGGCGCTGGATATCGTCGGCTACGGCGATGAGGACGAGGCCGACGGCCTGTCCGAAAATCCCGGCGAGGCGTGATGAATCGCTTCGCCGAATTGCTCAATCGCCTCGCCTATGAGCCGGGCCGCAACAACAAACTGCGGCTGATGACGGATTATTTCCGCAGCACCCCCGATCCGGAGCGCGGCTACGCGCTTGCGGCGCTTACCGGCGGGCTGACTTTTCAGCACGCAAAGCCGAGCATGCTGCGCGCCCTGATCGCGGAGCGGGTCGATCCGGTACTGTTCGAATTGTCCTACGATTATGTCGGCGACCTCTCCGAGACTGTCGCATTGATGTGGAAAGCACGCATGCAGTCCGATGGAGCGCCGGAGCCAGGCGATGCCGAGCGCTCCGCCTCCGCGGCGCAGATGCGTGGACCGAACGCCGCCGATCCGCGGCAAGATGGCGAGCTGTTGTTGTCTTCGGTGGTCATCGCGCTCTCCTCGTTGAGCAAGGCCGATCTGCCGGGACATCTCGCGCGTTGGCTCGACCAGCTCGACGAGACCGGCCGTTGGGCGCTGCTGAAGGTTGTGACCGGCGAGTTGCGGATCGGCGTCTCTGCCCGTCTGGCGAAGACCGCGGCCGCTGCACTCGGCGACAAGGACCCGCAAGAGATCGAGTTGATCTGGCCCGCCATGCGGCCGCCCTATCTCGAACTGTTCGCCTGGCTCGACGGACGTGGCGACAAACCGACGAGCCACGATCCCGCTCCTTTCCGACCGCCGATGCTCGCCCATGCGATCGAGGAGAGCGATCTCGGCGCGCTCGATCCCAAGGATTTTTTGGGCGAATGGAAATGGGACGGTATTCGCGTCCAAGCCGTTGCCGGCACCGGCGAGGACGGTAGATCCATTGCGCGGCTTTACTCGCGCACGGGCGAGGATATTTCGGCTAGCTTCCCCGACCTGACCAATTCGTTGCGGCGCGCCGGCGCAATCGACGGCGAGCTCCTGATCATGCGCGAGGGACGCGTGCAAAGTTTCAACGTGCTGCAGCAGCGGCTCAATCGCAAGACGGTCAGCCCCAAGCTCCTGGCCGAATTTCCCGCCCATCTGCGCGTCTACGATCTCCTGGTCGACGGCGAGGAAGACCTGCGCCAGCGTCCGTTCGTCGAGCGGCGCGCGCGGCTCGAACAGTTCGTCCCCCGCCTGGACGATGCGCGCGTCGATCTCTCGCCGCTGGTGACGTTCGTCACGTGGGATGATCTCATCGCCGCGCGACAGAATCCGGCGGCGGCTGGCGCAGGCGCGGATGCCGACGCGGTCGAGGGCATCATGCTCAAGCGGCGCGATGCGCCCTATGTGCCCGGCCGCCCCAGGGGCCTCTGGTGGAAGTGGAAGCGCGATCCGTTCATCGTCGACGCCGTGCTGATCTACGCCCAGCGCGGCCACGGCAAGCGCTCGTCCTATTATTCCGACTATACTTTCGGAGTCTGGGCCAAGGGCGACGATGGCGAGGTGCTGGTGCCGGTGGGCAAGGCCTATTTCGGTTTCACCGACGAGGAGCTCCTTCAGATCGACCGGTTCGTCCGCCGCAACACGGTAGAGCGGTTCGGCCCGGTACGCGAAGTGGTGCACGAGGCCGAGCAGGGCCTGGTGCTCGAGGTGGCGTTCGAGGGACTGCAGCGCTCGACGCGACACAAATCGGGCCTTGCCATGCGCTTTCCCCGCATCAACCGCCTACGCTGGGATAAGCGGCCCGCCGACGCGGACCGGCTAGAAACGCTCGAACGAATGCTGGAGACGATCGAGCGCGGGCGCGCCGCCTCCGCCGCCACGAATCAAGGTGATAGGATATTGTCATGAACATGCCGATCGAGCGGGAGAGCAACTACGTCAGTCGGTTCTTTGGCGG
>VAZM01000197.1 GCA_005883135.1 Alphaproteobacteria bacterium | reverse complement strand
CATCGCCCGCCTGGGCGCGCTGCCGACGCTGGTCGCGGGCCTGCTCATCGCCGGCGTGGCCTCGGCGCTGCGCGGCGCGGTACGCGATGTGATCGCGCTCTATGCCGCGACCGTGGTGATGAGCGCGGGCATCGCCATCATGCAGCCCGCGCTGCCGCCGCTGGTTCGCCAATGGATGCCCCGGCACGTGGGGCTCGGCACCGCGCTCTACACCAACGGATTGCTGTGGGGCGAAACGCTGCCGGTGATGGTGACGATCCCGTTCGTGCTCCCGCTCGTCGACGGCTCCTGGCGCGGATCGCTGGCGATCTGGGGGGTGCCGCTGGTGCTGATCGCGCTGGTGACCGCGGTGCTGGCCCCGCGGCCCAAGCCGTCGGCGGCGAGCGCGCCGGCGCCGCGACACGACTGGTGGCCCGACTGGCGCAATCCGCTGACCTGGCAAATCGGCATTCTGCTCGGCAGCGTCAATGGCGTCTATTTCTCCGGCAATACCTTCCTGCCCGGGTATCTCACTGACGCCGGGCGGCCCGATTTGATCGGGGCCGCGCTGACCGCGCTCAACTTCGGCCAACTCCCCGCATCGTTTGTGCTGCTTGCGACCGTGGACAGATTCGTGCGGCGTCCCACGCCGTTTATCGTCTGCGGCGTGCTCTTCCTGGTGTGCGTGGCGGGGATGGCGACGACCGCGAGCGTGTGGACCGTCATCTGTGCCGGCGCGCTGGGCTGCATCGGTGCCGTGGTGTTCACGCTGTCGCTTGCGCTGCCGCCGCTTCTGAGCGCGCCCGCGGATGTCGCGCGCGTCTCGGCTGCGGTGTTCACCGTCAGCTACACCCAGGCGCTGCTCGCGTGCGTGTTCAGCGGCGCCGCCTGGGATCTCGGCGGCAGTCCGCGCTTCGCCTTCCTGCCGATGGCGATCAACTCGCTTCCGCTCTTGTTCCTTCCGCCGTTGATGCGGTTTCGGCGATCGCAGCCGACCTCGTAGGTCGCACCATGCCCAATCTCAAGCTCACGCTCGCCTGCTGGGATTACGATCGCACGCGGCCGCTGATCGACGGACGGGTGAAGGCTGAGGGCATCGATCTCGAGATTGAGATCCTGCGACCTCGCCAGGCGTTCCAGCGCATGCTGGACAACAAGGACTTCGACGTCAGCGAGCTCTCGCTGGCTTCGTACACGGCCCTCAAAGGCCGCGGCGCTTGTCCGTTCGTGGCGGTGCCGGTGGCGCTGTCGAAGATGTTCCGCCATTCCTGCATTTACGTGCGCGCCGGCGCGGGCATCGCCACGCCGCAGGACTTGAAGGGCAAACGCGTCGGCACCTCGCAATGGAGCTCGACCGGGCTCGTGTTCATGCGCGGCATGTTGCAGCACGACCACGGCGTCAAGCCGCAGGACATGCACTGGTTCATGGGCGGCCTCAACACTTTCGTCGAGCCGCCGCTGATTGCGCTCGATCTGCCCAAGGACATCAGGCTCGATTTTCTTTCCGGCGCGCAGACGCTCGAGCGGATGTTTGCGGCAGGCGAGCTCGATGCGCTGCTGTCGCTCTATATCCCGAAGCTGTTTCTCGACGGCTCGCGCACGATCGCGCGCCTGTTTCCGAACTATAAGGAGGTCGAACAGGACTACTACCGCCGCACGCGCATCCTGCCGATCATGCATACCGTGGCGCTGCGCGAGGACCTCCATCGCCAGCACCCGTGGGCGGCGCGCAGCATTTACCGGGCGTTCGGGCAAGCGCGCGACCTCGCGGTCGGCGGCCTCTACGATACTGATGCGCTGCGCGTCGCGCTGCCCTGGCTGATTGACCACGTCGAGGAGGCGCGGCGCGTATTCGGGGCCGATTTCTGGGCCTACGGCCTTGAGCCGAACCGTCCCGCGTTGGCGGCGATCGGCCGCTACGTCCACGAGCAGGGTCTCTCGCCGCGGGTGGTGAGCGCAGACGAACTCTTCGCATCCGGCGTGGAGTGAGCCGATAGATGAGAACGGCGTGAATGGAGTGTCGCATTCATATCGAATTTAACTCTTGACTACGAACTGCGTCTGTTATTCATTCGCAGCCTCGATCATTTAGGGGCGAGCAACCCGAACGCCTCCGCCCACCCCTCATTCGGGTGAGCGAAGTAAAAGGTGCAAACTCGGGCGCAAAATGCGCCGCGGCAACAAAAGGTGTGTGTTGGTGAGGCGAGGTGAAAGCGCGGTCGCGGTTATTGTGCCTTCTCCCCTTGCGGGAGAGGGCGGCTCGATGTTGCCACAGACGACGATGGGTAAGGGGTGGATTGCGCGAACCCCTCACCCATTTGACTGCGCGGGAAGACCATTGCGCCCTCTCCCGCAAGGGGAGAGGGCACGTGCGGCGAGAGTTACGGCTGTGGCTGGAGCCGCGACGCGTGCGCACGAACGCTTGAGCCAACGACCAACCTCTGAGTGTAGAAAATGATGGGTGACGAGGGGTCCCTGTTTCCGGCCTGTTCTTTACAGGGAGCTGTGCAACCCCAGCGCGTGGGCCGGATGGGTGAACGAAATCCGGGCGGACGATTCCCCAATCTCCCGACTCGCCGCACGCGGCTGCGTGAAGCGATCAGCGCCTAAATGGCTTGCTGAGAAACCGCGAGCCTTTGAGGCCGTAGCGCCAGGGCTGGTCGACCGCCTTGGTCAGCCCGATGCGCGGACCGACCTGCACATCGACGTCCTCGCTGCGCGCGAGAATCGCGAATGGCGGCTGGTCCAGCGCAAGGGCGTATTGCGCGTCGGTGATGCCGAGCGATTGGCACAACCGTCCCGGCCCCGAGCACAACAGCCGCGCATCGGTCACGCCGCGGCGCCGGCGCATCGCGGCCAGTCCCTGTGTCGGCGCCAGCGCGCGGATCAGCACCGCGCTGGCGCTGCCTTCCGCCTCGCATACGAAGTTGAGACACCAATGGATGCCGTAGGAGCGATAGACGTAGGCGTAGCCCGGTGGGCCGAACATCACGGCATTGCGCGCGGTCTGCCCGCCGAAGGAATGCGCCGCCGGATCGGTGTGGTGGTAGGCCTCGGCCTCCACGATGATGCCGCCGACGCCCTTGAACAGCAGCGTCGCGCCGATGAGATCGGGGGCGACGACGTGTACGCTGCGGGCGAAGAAGCTTCGGCGAAGCAGGCGGGGCTTGGGCATCAATCGTCTCGACCGCAGCCGGTAGGGCCGGCTAGCATAACGCGATGAAAGTATTCCTCGCTGGCGCCGCCGGCGCCATCGGCCGGCGGCTGGTACCGCTTCTTCTGCGCGACGGCCACGAGGTCACGGGGACCACGCGCTCGGCCGAGACGGCGCGCGAGCTCGAGCGCTCCGGCGTCCTCCCCGCCGTGCTCGATATTTTCGATCCGCCCGCGGTGACCGCGGCGATGCGCGCGGCCAAGCCCGAGGTCGTGATCCACCAGCTCACAGATTTGCCGCGCGAATTCGACGAGGCGCGGATCGCCGCCTCGTACGGCAACAACGCCCGTATTCGTAGCGAAGGCACGCGCAACCTGATTGCTGCGGCGCAGGCGGCCGCGGCGCGGCGCTTGATCGTTCAGAGCATCGCATTTGGTTATGCGCCAGGCGGCGAGCCGCATCCCGAGACCGATCCGCTCAATCTCGCCGACCCGGCGCGGGCGGTCACGATCAAAGCCACCGCCGATATGGAGCGACAGGTGCTCGCTGCCGGCCTCGATGGCGTCATCCTGCGCTATGGCCTTTTCTATGGGCCGGGGACCTGGCACGACGAGCCCGTCCGCAGGCCTGCGCTGCACGTCGATGCCGCGGCGCACGCCACGTTGCTCGCGCTTACGCGCGGGGCGGCTGGCATCTACAACATCGCGGATGACGACAGCGTGGTCTCGATCGCCAAGGCACGCGCCGAGCTCGGCTTCGATCCGCGGTTTCGTCTGCAATGAAACTCCGCCCCGCCGGCAACGTTTTTTGCCAAAGCGGGACGCTGTTGTGGCCAAGGTGTGACATTCGGCGTTAACCGACTATTAATCATGTTGCTTGCGCGCAACACGGCTAAAACATTGACATCCGAATGGGAATCCCGGCCGGCCGCGCCGCGATTTGGCCATACGCGACCACGAGAGCTACGCGCAGGCGGGCACATGGCCGAACCAGATGAAGGCGCAAAGTGATGGACGCGAAGGCCAACCTCAAGGGGAAGTTGCCCAGCCGCCACGTGACCGAGGGTCCCGAGCGGGCGCCGCACCGCGCCTTCTATTACGCGATGGGGCTCACCCGGGAGCAGATCCATCAGCCCTTCGTCGGCGTGGCGAGCTGCTGGAACGAGGCGGCTCCCTGCAACATCTCGCTGATGCGCCAGGCTCAGGCGGTGAAGAAGGGCGTGGCCGCCGGCGGCGGCACCCCGCGCGAATTCTGCACCATCACCGTCACCGACGGCATCGCCATGGGGCATCAGGGCATGAAGGCCTCGCTCCCCTCGCGCGAGGTGATTGCCGATTCAGTCGAACTGACGATGCGCGGCCACGCCTATGACGCGCTCGTCGGCCTTGCCGGCTGCGACAAATCGCTCCCTGGCATGATGATGGTGATGTGCCGTCTGAACGTGCCCTCGATCTTCATCTATGGCGGCTCCATCCTGCCCGGCACCTTCCGCGGTAAACCGGTGACCATTCAGGACGTGTTCGAGGCGGTCGGCCAGCATTCGGTTCGCCAGCTTTCCGACGCTGACCTCGAGACGCTCGAACAGCATGCCTGTCCGTCGGCGGGCGCGTGCGGCGCGCAATTCACCGCCAACACGATGGCCACGGTGTCGGAGGCGATCGGGCTGGCGCTGCCCTATTCGGCGGGCGCGCCGGCGCCCTACGAGATCCGCGACGCGTTCTGCATGACCGCCGGCGAGAAGATCGTCGAGCTGATCAAGGCCGGCATCCGCCCGCGCGACATCGTCACCCGTAAAGCGCTGGAAAACGCCGCGGCTGTGGTGTCGGCGACCGGCGGTTCGACCAATGCCGCGCTGCATCTACCCGCGATCGCCAACGAATGCGGCGTGAAGTTCGACCTCTTCGACGTCGCCGAAGTCTTCAAAAGGACACCATACATCGCGGATTTGAAACCGAGCGGTCGTTTTGTTGCCAAAGATGTATTCGAAGCAGGCGGCGTTCCACTCTTGATGAGGACGCTGCTCGACCACGGGTATCTTCACGGCGAATGCTTGACCGTGACTGGGCGCACGGTCGCCGAGAACCTCAAGCGAGTGAAGTGGAATAAGGACCAGGACGTGGTCCGTCCCGCCGACAAGCCGCTCTCCGCCACCGGCGGCGTCGTCGGGCTCAAGGGCAACCTCGCGCCGGACGGCGCCATTGTGAAGGTTGCTGGGATGGCGAACTTGAAGTTTACCGGCCCGGCGCGCTGCTTTGACGGGGAGGAAGCGTGCTTCGAGGCCGTCAAGAAGAAAAAGTACAAGGAAGGTGACGTGCTCGTAATCCGCTACGAAGGGCCCAAAGGCGGCCCCGGGATGCGAGAGATGCTGGCGACCACCGCCGCCCTTTACGGGCAGGGCATGGGTGGCAAGGTCGCGCTCATCACCGATGGGCGCTTCTCCGGAGCGACCCGCGGCTTCTGCATCGGCCACATCGGTCCCGAAGCCGCCGTCGGCGGCCCGATCGCGCTTCTGCGCGACGGCGACATCATCGCACTCGATGCCGTCAAGGGCACGCTCGAGGTCAAGCTAAGCAAGGCTGAACTCGACGCGCGGGCCAAGGCGTGGAAGCCGCGGCAGGCGGAATTCACCTCGGGATATCTATGGAAATACGCCCAGCAGGTGGGAGCGGCGCGCAACGGCGCCCTCACCCATCCCGGCGCGGCGGCCGAGAGGGCGTGCTATGCGGATATCTAGGCTCATCGGAAGCCTAGCCTTGCTCGGCGTTGCCGTTGGCCTCTCGCCGGCCATCAGCTTCGACGGGACGCGCGCGCCTGAAGCAGGTGGCGTGCCGCTGCCGGAAAATATCGCCAGCCCCGCGGCGGGGAGCACGTCGCTTGGCACCGCAACACCGCTAGCGGGGGTGCCGTCAGCTTCGCCGGTCGCGCCGCTTACGCTACCGCCGCGCGCGGCAATGCCGCCCACGCCGCTCGAGGCGTTGCGCTCCGGCACACAGGCGCTGCGCCAGGGCAAGACCGAGCAGGCGCTGATGGAGCTCGAATACGCCGCCGAGCAAGGCGTTCCCGGCGCGATCTGGAAGCTCGGGCGCATGTATGCCGATGGCGACGGCGTCGAACTGAACAAGGCGCGCGCCTACGACTATTTCCGCCGCCTCACCACGATGCACGGTGACGACAGCGCCGGCACGCCGAACTTCCGCTACTTGGCCAACGCTTTCGTGACGTTGGGCCTCTACCATCTCGAGGGCATCCCCGGCACGCTGAAGGCCGATCCCAATGTCGCGCGGGAGATGTTCCGCTACGCGGCGGCGTATTTCGCCGATCCCGAGGCCCAGTATCAACTCGGACGGATGTATCTGCTCGGCAAGGGCGCATCCAAAGACGCGATCCAAGCGGCGCGCTGGTTGCGCTTGTCCGCGAACAAGGGCGATCACCGCGCGCAGGCGATGCTCGGCAGCATGCTGTTCAAAGGCGAAGAGGTGTCCCGCCAAGCGGCGCTCGGGCTGTTCTGGCTCATCGTGGCCAAGGATGGCGCGAAGCCGGACGAAACGTGGATCACCGACATGTATGCCAGCGCGCTGGCGCAGGCCAATGAGACCGAACGGGCGATGGCCCGCAAGTATCTCGAAGACTGGCTGAAAAGCCGACGCGAGTGAGACTGCCCAAGGCGCCGCTCTCCTTCTCATTGTTGGGGGGCGAGCGCAGGCGAGAACGTCCAACTGCGCAAGCTTGGCTGCGCGTGTCCGACATCCCATAAGCACGGCAGGTATTTACGTCCTCGCCGTTATGGAACTCTGTGGCGCGCGCGCCACAGTCGACGGAAATCTGGGCTCAAGCGTCGCGAGTTGATGGACCCTCGGCCGGGGCGCGCCTATGTGTTGCGGCCAATGCGGAACGCGTTGAGTTGAGGTTTGGAATGAGGACTTCGCTGTGCGCAAGCACGGCGGCATTGGCATTGGTTGCGGCGTCGGCGCTGCCGGCGCCAGCCACGGCCGCTGACCTCAGCATTGCACCGATCTACAAAGCACCGCCGACCTGGGCCGGCTCATACGTCGGCATCGCCGGCGGTGGCGCCTGGGGCGGCGCGTCGCTGCGAAATAATCTGACCGGGGCAGATCAGACGCCCCGGTTCGACCTCGGCGGCGGCATCGTCGGCATCACCTCGGGGTTCAACCTGCAAGGCCAAAACGGGTTGCTCGGCTTGGAGGCCGACCTCTCGGCTGTGAGCAAGAAGGGTAGCGCGTTCGAGTTTCCGCCCAACCCCGCCTTCAGCAATGAGGTCAGCGAGCGGTGGCTCTCGACCTTCCGCGGCCGCATCGGCTACGCCAGGGACAACTGGCTCCTCTACGCCACGGCCGGCGGCGCGTTCGCCAACGTCGCGAGCAATCTCCTCACCCCTGCGGGTACCATCTCGGACCAGCAATGGCATTGGGGCTGGACCGCGGGCGGCGGCGTCGAGGTCAAGCTCAATCAGGATTGGTCGGCGAAGATCGAATATCTCTATGTCGGACTGCAGGACAAATCCTATTTCAACCCGACGCCCAGTCCGGTCTTTCCCAGCAATCAGCGCCTGCACCTCGACGACCACATCGTTCGCGTCGGGGTCAACTACAAGCTGCCTTGGAACGTTCTGGACAGCTTCTTCAAGCACTGAGATCGAGATCGGCCCACACCGGCACGTGGTCGGACGGCTTTTCCCAGCCGCGCACGTGCTTGTCGACGCCGGCGACGAGTAGCCGGTCAGCGGCTTTCGGCGACAGCAGGAGATGGTCGATGCGGATGCCGTCGTTCTTCTGCCAAGCGCCCGCCTGGTAGTCCCAAAAGGTGTAGGGCCCAGGACCGTCATTTCCGGCGCGAAGGGCGTCGGTCAATCCGAGGTGATAAAGCGTGCGGAACTTCCCGCGCGTGCGGGGGAGAAACAGCGCGTCGTTCACCCAGCGGTCGGGAAAGCGCGCATCGAGCTCGGTCGGAATGACGTTGAAATCTCCCCCCAGGACCAGCGGTTCTTCCAATTGCAGGCGTTCGCGCGCGTAATGAATAAGTCTGTCCATCCAGCTGATCTTATAGGCGTATTTGTTGGTACCTGCCGGGTTGCCGTTGGGCAAATAGACGGAGGCGAGGCGCAGCACTCCCTGCGTGGTCGACACCACCGCTTCCAGAAACCGGGCATGGCTGTCGGCGTCGTCACCGGGCAATCGCGCGGTCACGTCCTCCAGTGGGAATTTCGAGAATACCGCGACGCCGTTG
>VAZM01000196.1 GCA_005883135.1 Alphaproteobacteria bacterium | reverse complement strand
GCCGCCACCGCCGCCAATCCACCGACGGTAAGCGCGAGCCCGACGTTCTGTTTCGACCAGCCGAGATCGGCCAGGTAGAACGCCAGGAACGAGCCGAAGCTCATCTGCACGTCGGCCAGGAAAAAGTTCGTCCAATCGAGGCCGCGCCGGCTGCGATCCGATACTTCCCGCTCGCGGAGTTTGCGCCTATGGCGATGCTCCGAGATCGCCCGGCGTGAGCGAGTATGGATCCCCAAGAGATGTTGGAAAATCCGGGACGATCGTCCGCCTCGTGCGGCGCCACGATCCGCAGCAGGCTTGTGATGCTTTTTCCGGCTGGGCTCGGCACTCATCGCTGGCGTGACCCGCCGCTTTGCCTTGCTTCGCCCGAGCTTCTCCCGACGAGCGGCGGTGCCGGATCAAGCTGCATGGTGGTCGCGAGACCCCTCTGCCCCGTTGCGCGCTTCGATTTCCCGCACGTCATCGGCGAACTTCTGCAACGTGGCACGCAGCCAAGCCTTGTAGTGTCGGTCTTTTTGCTCTTCGCTTTCGTTCATTCGCGAAATCTTCTCCATTTCGGGAATGAACGCTTCGACGATTCGGTCGATTGCCTTGTGGATGGACATCGCTTGCAATCCGTGGCGACGAAGAAATTCCGCGCCCAACCTGGGGCCCGCCTGCACGCAGGAGCGCGTGCGGGCTGGTCGCGCCAAGACAACTTGTTACGAGGAACTTGGTTCGCAGTGGCCCACCCTTGCGTCGCCGCGCCACACTCCACGGGGAGCCAGGACGCGACATGGCGCAACCTTTGCGCCGCCGCGGCGTTGGTAGGAATACGATGCCGCGGTTTACGCCCCGCAAGGGAATGCCCAGTCCGCGCCTGAACGAGGGCGAGTTCCGCAGGCGATTTCTCGCTCAATTCCAGGACCCCGCATTCGCTGAGCTCGGCCACGAGCTCGATCAGGTCGCCGCGGCGGCATGGGACGCCTATGCCCACAGCCGCAAGGCGCCGCGGACGCACAAGGCGGGGTTGGAATTTGCCGATCCGGACTACGAGCTTTCGGTGGACTGGCTCGCCGCTCGCGCCGCCATCGCCGGCGCGCAGCGCAGGCACGCCGAGCGCAGCAAACCGGCCATTCTACTGATCAATTGTTCGTCGCGCAGCGAGCACACATGTCCGGGCGAAATGTCGAAGTCTTATCGGCTTGTCGAGATTGCGCGCGACGTGTTCGCCGCCGCGCCCGATGTCACCGTCGAGTTGCTGGACTTGAGCCGCCTCGCATCGGAATACGGGCGGCATATTCACCCGTGCAAGGCCTGCTTCTCCACGGCGGCCGCCCTCTGTCACTGGCCATGCTCATGCTATCCCAATTATTCGCTCGGTCAGACGCACGACTGGATGAACGAGATTTATCCGATGTGGGTCGCCGCGCACGGCATCATGATCATAACGCCTGTGAACTGGTATCAGGTCTCGTCCCCGCTCAAGCTGATGATGGATCGCCTCGTCTGCGCAGACGGCGGAAACCCCGACCCCACCCGCACGCAGGGTAAGAACGCCGAGCTCGCCAAACAGATCGAGCTCGAAGGCTGGGACTATCCTCGCCATCTCGAGGGCCGGCTGTTCTCGGTCGTCGTGCACGGGGATGTCGAAGGCGCGGAGAACGTGCGGCGAAGTATTTCCGACTGGCTGCGCTTCATGCACCTTTATCCCGCCGGTCCGGCTGCGGAGCTCGACCGTTACATCGGGTACTGGAAGCCTTACGCCACCAGCCACGCCGATCTCGATGCGGACGTGGCGATTCAAGAGGAGGTCCGCAATGCCGCCCGCACCTTGCTCGGCGGGGTGCGCGCCAAGCTCGAAGGCAAGTTGGTGGCTGCGGGTGAGGGGCTGCGCGAGCCGCGACAGAAATAGAGATGCGATGCTGAGAATCGCCAAGGACTACGAATGCCTCGCGGAGAGAGCCGAAGAGCGGGGAAAGGGTTTGGGCCAAGCAACCTAACCGAACACGCCGGCGCGTTTCGCCTCGCCGCGAACTTTGTCGTGCTTCACCGAGGCAAGCTGGCGCCGGCACCCTCGATCGCGGCCGCGAGTCATGGAACCTGTGATCTTCCCCCCGACGTTCGCTGCGGCGGCGACACGGATTTCGCAGAACCGGAAAGCGTAATTTGCGGAGAGCCCCCGCGATTCGGTTCCACCGAAATCGCCTCGAACGAGCGGCGACACGTCGCAGAAAATCCGGAACTACACACGAGCGAAATTCGTTTTCCCGTGAACCTTAGCGCATTGGGTCCGCACGGGGTGCGAACCATGAACAAGAGGAACCATTCCATGAGGAAGCAACTGTTACTCAGCACAGCTGCGTTGCTGGCAGGAGTAGCCATCGCGTCGGCGCAGGACATGGGCGGAAAAGCCGGCGGGTCAGCCGGCGGTGCAGCCCAGAGCGGCGCGCAGATGGAACGGGGCTCGGCCGGAGCGGGCCACGAGCAAGGCCGCGGCCAAGCGCAGCGCGGCGCCCAGGAGCAGGGTAAGCAAAGTCCGTCGCAACAGGGCGGGCAGGCACAGCGCGAGTCCACCACGGGACAGGCGCAACAGGGTCAGCATGAACCCAAGGCGCAGCAGAGCCAAGGCGAAGGCAAGCAGGGTGCGGCGTCGGAGTCCGGCGGGCGTAAAGGCAAACGCGAGCAGACCACAGGGCAGAGCCCGCGAGGACAGGACCAGATGAAGCAGGGCCAGAAAGGCCAGGCGCAGCCCGGTCAAGCCGCGCAGCAGGGCCAGAACAAGTCGGGTCAGCGTGAGCAAGGCAAGCAAGGCCAAGCCCAGCGTAACCAAGGCCAACAGCCGCAAGATCACACCACCGGTCAGGCTCCGCGCCAGCAGGGCCAGACCGCGCCGCAACAGGGTCAGAGCTCGGCTCCGCAGCAGGGTCAGGCTCAGACGGGTGGTGCCACGGCGGGTCAGGCCGGCAATGTGAACCTGACATCGCAGCAGCGCACGCGGATTCAGCAAACCGTCCTCGCCGGCAGGAACGTGCCGCGCGTGAACAGCGTCAACTTTGCGCTCAGCACCGGAACCGTGGTGCCGACGAGCGTGCGGGTGGTCGACGTTGGTCCGGAGCTGATCGAGATCAATTCGCAATGGCGCGGCTACAAGTACTTCGTCGTGCATGACGACGTGGTCATCATCGACAACAGCCGTAAGATCGTTGCGGTCGTGCCGACCGGATCGTCGCGCGGCGGCGCGCGGCTGAACAGCGGAGGCGGCAGTGCCAGCGCGTTGAACCTGAGCGAGACGCAAATCCGGGAGATTCAGACCGTCCTGATCCAGAAAGGCTTCGACATCGGACGGCCGGACGGCAGGCTCGGCCCGCGAACCGTGCGCGCGCTGACGGAATTCCAGCGCAAGCAGGGGTTCGCGGCAACCGGCCGCCTCGATAATCAGACCGTCACGGCGCTCGGAGTGTCAAACATGGGCGGCGCGCAGGGCGGAGCCACGACTGGTCAGGGCGACGGCGCCGCAAGCCAGGGGGGAGCGGCGCACCAGCAAGCTCCGGCGCAGCAGAACCAGGGCGCCAACCAGCCGTCGACGAGCGGTCAAGGCAACGCGAAGTCGCCTACGCACGAAGGGGCAAACCAGCCGTCAAACCGCGGAAGCCAGGGCCCTGCGCAGCACCAGGGCGCAAACGAGCCCTCGAGCAGCGGTCAGAGCGGCGCCAGTGCGCCAGCGACCAGCGGTCAAGGCGGCGCAAGCGGGCACAACGCGCCTGCGCAGCACAAGGAGAATCAGCAGAGCGGCGGCAGCAAATAACGCCGCTGCGTTTGGAACGATCTAGCCCCGCCTCGGCGGGGCTTTTTTTCGCAATGTGTGAGGTGCTTATGTCAACAGCTTGGCCAGGTTCGCCTTCCTTTGCACGACTTGATCCATCGTGCATTGGCGCGGCGACTTGTCGGGCCGCCAGCGCAGGAACTTCGTCCCGTGGCGAAAGCGGTGCCCGGAGAAATGATCGTATTGAACCTCGACCACAAGCTTCGGCTTGAGCGGCTGCCACTGCGCGGAGCGGCCGGTCGACCATCGGCTGGGCCCGCCGGGCGCGTTGCCGCTGAATCCGGGTGGCGCAACGAGCCGCTTGAGCTTGAGGGTGAGTGCTTTCTTCTCGCCGGTACGGATGGTCGAGGTGAAGCCCACGTGATGCAGAAGGCCATCCTCGCCATAGAGCCCGAGCAAGAGCGAGCCGACCACCGGTTTGCCCTCGTTGTAGCGGAAACCGCCGACCACGCAGTCTGCGCTGCGATAGTTCTTCACCTTCTGCATTCCGGTGCGCTCGCCCGAGCGATAGTCGAGATCGCAGCGCTTGGCGATAATGCCGTCGAGCATGGCGCCGACGTCCCTCAGCCACGCCTTTGCCTCGCTCACATCGGTGGTGGCCGGCGACAATCGAATGCGCGGCGCGTTTTTCAGGTATCGATGGGCGAAGTCTTCGAGCTTGCGGCGGCGCTCACGCAGCGGCAGAGGCGTCAGCGGCCGGCCATCCGCATCAGCAAGCAGATCGAAGAGGATCAGAAGCGCGGGCGTTTCCGCCGCCAGCTTCTGCACCCGGCTCGGCGCCGGATGGATGCGCTGGAGCAAGTCATCGAACGAGAACGCGCCGTTGCGCGGCACCATGATCTCGCCGTCGACGACAAATCTTTCGACTTTTAGCGCGCGGGCCGCTTCGACGAGCTCGGGGAAATATCGAGTCAGCGACCGGCCGGACTTGGATTGTAGAAAGATATCTCGGCGGTTTCGAAAGAGAAGACAGCGGAAGCCGTCCCATTTCGGCTCGTACTGCCAGCCGCTTCCGGTCGGAATCTCGTCGACCGAAAGCGCCTCCATTGGCGCGAACGGCGGACGCAACTTGCGTCCGCCGGACCGGCGCCCGTCTTGGCCGGCGAACGTCGGCGTTTCAGTGGAGCCCGCCAAAGGCCCAGATCAGAATCAGAATCGGAATTGGAACGCCGAGAAGCCACAACAGAAGGTAGCGGCCCATTGAGTGATCTCCCGTTGAATAAATCCGTCACTTAAAGCCGCTTCCTCCGAAAAAGTTCCATCCGGTCGGCTTCGCCGCCATGTCCGTTTGAGGGCCGACCTGGGAACCGACTGTCGCGCAATCCCGTTCAACATCCGGGCGATCAATGCGGCGGATGTGCAATGAGCAAGCGAACGGGTCTTCTAATTATCTGCGCCGTTCTCGTCGTCGCGGCGGTTGCGGCGTTCTTCTTGACCCGCGGCGACAAGGCGGCGCTGCCGGAAACGGCGGCGATCGGCCCCTCCCCCACCCTTCCCGAGCCCACCAAAACCGTTATCCCCACCGTCCACATCGCTCCTGCAAAGGGCTGGTCGGAGGGCGCTCAACCGAAGGCCGCGAGCGATCTCGCGGTCAACGCGTTCGCGACCGGTCTTGCTCATCCGCGCTGGCTTTACGTGCTGCCGAACGGCGACGTCCTCGTCGCCGAAGCTGATGGCCCGCCGCGGGCGGAGGAGGCAAAAGGCGTCAAGGGATTCATCTATCGCATGGTGCAGAAGCGGGCGGGCGCGGGCACCCCGAGCGCGAACCGCATCACGCTTTTGCGCGATAGCAACGCGAGCGGCAGCGCGACGAAGACGGTGTTTCTCGAAGGCCTCAACTCGCCCTTCGGCATGGCGCTCGTCGGCAACGACCTCTACGTCGCCAATACCGACGCCATCCTACGCTTTCCCTACACCGAGGGGGCAACGCGGATCAGCGATCCCGGTGTGAAGGTTGCCGACCTGCCGGGCGGTCCGATCAATCATCACTGGACGAAGAACGTGATCGCGAGTCGCGACGGATCGCGGCTGTACGCTACCGTCGGCTCCAATAGCAACGTCGGAGAAAACGGGCTCGACAAGGAGCAAAGCCGCGCGGCGATCCTCGAGATCGATCCCGCCACCGGTAAATCGCGGATATTCGCGTCGGGCCTACGCAATCCCAATGGCATGGATTGGGAGCCGCAGACCGGCGCGCTCTGGACGGTGGTGAACGAGCGTGACGAGCTCGGCAGCGATCTCGTGCCGGATTACATGACGGCGGTGAAAGAGGGCGGCTTCTACGGTTGGCCGTTCAGCTATTATGGGCAGCACGTGGACACGCGCGTGCCGGCTAATCCGGAAATGGTCGCCAAAGCGATCGCTCCCGATTATGCGCTCGGCAATCACACCGCCTCGCTCGGCTTTACCTTCGACACCGGCAGCTCATTGCCCGCGCCATACCGCGGTGGCGCCTTCATCGGACAGCACGGATCGTGGAATCGCAAGCCGCTCAGCGGCTACAAAGTCATCTTCGTGCCCTTCAAGGACGGCCGCCCGTCGGGAGAGCCGATCGATGTTCTCACCGGCTTCGTAGACAACGATGGAAAGGCGCTCGGCCGGCCGGTCGGTGTCGCAATCGACAAAGCGGGCGCGCTTCTGGTCGCCGACGACGTCGGCAACACGGTGTGGCGGGTTACCCCCGCTGCGGCGAAAGCTGCCTCGGCGCTCACGCCATTGCCCGCTCGTTGATTGTGCGCCACCGCCGGCGCCGCGTGCCCATGAGGCGTCGATCTATACCGCTGCCGCCCGTTCCATCTTTTTTGCCGCGCCTCGCGGCGGCACCGGCAGGTCGCGCGCGCGCGCAAACGTGCGCACCACGAGCCGTTCGACTCGGCCGCGGATTTCGATCTCGTGGCGGGGAGCATCACCTAGATCGATGCCGGCGCGCAGCGCCACCGCCTCGGAGATGACGAGCTCGCAGCCGTAAGTCTTGGTCAAGCCTTCAATGCGGCTTGCGGTGTTGACGGCATCGCCGACCGCGGTCACCGACACCGCCGAGCCGTAACCCATCTCGCCGACGATCGCTGGGCCGGTATGAATGCCGATACCGATGCGCAGCGGTTCGGATACGTCGTGGATGAGCGCGTGGTTGAGGCTCTCCATGCGCTCCGACATGTCGCGAGCGGCGGCGAGCGCCTCGCGGCAACCCGCCTCGACGCCACTATCGAGGCCAAACAGCGCCATCACGCCGTCGCCGATGAACTTGTCGATACGCCCGCCCGCCGCCTCGACCGCGTGGCCGGTCTCGGCGAAGTAGCGATTGAGAAGGAAGACCAGATCGTAGGGCAGCTTCTTTTCGGAGAGCTGGGTAAAGGATCGAAGGTCGCCGAACAGGATCGCGATCTCGCGCTCGGCACCGTGCAGATAGCCGGGACGACGGAATCCGTCGCTCGCCTGCGCGGTCGCCGGCAGCAGCGGCGTCACGCGCAAGTCGGCGTGCGGGCGCAGCTGACAGGCGAGCCGCACGTCGGGCGCCGCGCCCACGCGCCGCAACACCTTGACCTCTTCGGGCGCGGGCGGAACGAGCGCCTCCTTTGCTCCTTCCACCCTGATGCGGCAGGTGGAGCAGCGTCCGCGGCCGCCGCACACCGAGGCATGCGGAATGCCCGCCATCCGGCTCGCCTCCAGAACGGACACGCCGCGCACGATCTGCACGACGCGGCCGCTCGGATAGCTTACGCGGATGACGCCGCGCCGCCGCTCCCAGCGCCATCGCGCGAGCCGCGCCGCGAGCACGGCAAGGAGCGCCGCGACGAAAGCGTAGCGCACCCAGACGACCATCTGGTCGAGGATCGCGGCATCGGCCGGCGCCGCGCGCGGATGGTCCTGCGCGAGTTGGGCGACCCACGCTGGATCCTCCGATAAGGCCATGACCTGCCGCCCGCCCTCGAAGAAGCCGAGGACGGCAAAGGTCGGCAGCAAAAGCGCGAAGGCGTAGAGGATCGGCTGCCAGCGCCGGTACCAGGGCTTGAGCCGCAGCCAGAACCACAGCCCGATCATGGCATGGACCCAGGCGACCACCAGCACGACCAACTGCAGGAAGCCACGCAACGGGTTGTCGACGAAATACGTGTGCGGCACGTTCGCGTAATACCCGACGTCGGCGCCATAGAAGGTGTCGGCGACGCGCGTTTGGAGAACATGGTCGGTGAGAAAAAAGGGAATCGAGAAACCGAGTACGAGTTGAGTTGCTTCCGCCGCCGGCATCTTGAGCGAACGGCGCAGCCAGAGCGCCCACAGCGCTAGGCTGTAGTGGATGGCGAATGCGCCATAGAGGAGGACGCCGCCGAGCGGAGACGCCCAGTACTGGTAGATGCGCACGAGCGCGCTATCCATCGCCTGGACCGAGATGAGGCCCAGGCTGTGGTTGACGAAGTGGGTGGTCACGTAGGCCAACATGACCAAACCCGAAGCCAACCGCAGCTGCCGGATCACGCCGTCCACCCGCGTTTATG
>VAZM01000564.1:1061-3430 GCA_005883135.1 Alphaproteobacteria bacterium | reverse complement strand
GAGGCTTTCGTCGCTGCACTCGCGAGCTGCCACATGCTGACGTTCCTGTCGATTGCTTGTAAGCAAAAGTTCGTGCTCGATTCGTACGAGGACGAAGCGGTCGGCCATATGGAGAAAAACGCCGACGGCAAGCTGGCGATCACGCGCGTTGAGCTGCGCCCGAAGATCGCATGGAGCGGGGATCGCAGACCGAGCGCCGAAGACCTCAATAAAATGCACCACGCGGCACACGAGAATTGCTTCATTGCCAACTCGGTCAAAACCGAGGTGACCGTGGCGGAACGGTAGCCTGCCCGATCGACGATGCGCATTGGAGATGAGCGAGCCAGTCGCCAAGCTGCGTTTTGGACGGCGCATTGGCCTGGACATGGAGCGTGCGAGAGCCGTCGGGATGGCGCGCAAGGTTTGACCGCGCGGGCGGCCGGCAGCCACTAGCTGCTGCATCCCCGCGAGGCACGGAAACAGATCTCGCTGGGGCGACCCTCCCGCTTTAGGCCACCCTATGCATTGCATCCAATAACGCCCTTCAGTCTCGATGCCGCTGCCTGGCATTGGAACCCAGGGCAGTCATAAAGCGCCGTGCGAGCTTCCGTTGGATAAGCTACCCTTGGTCGGGACATTTCGAGGACGGGTTTCCGTTGGCACGTGACGAGCACGTCGAGCGCAGACTTGCCGCGATTCTAGCCGCGGACCTCGTCGGCTACAGCCGCCTGATGGGAGCCGACGAGCTCGGAACCCTGCGCGCGCTCAAGGCCCTCCTCAGAGATCACGTAGATCCCACGATTGCTGCGTACGGCGGACATATCGTCAAAACCACCGGCGACGGATTGCTGGTGGATTTCCCCAGCGTCGTCGACGCGGTTGCCTGCGGCGTTACAATTCAGCGCAAGGTGCTCGAACGAAACGCTGCTGTTGCCGAAGACAAGCGCCTCGTCTTCCGCATCGGCATCAATATTGGCGACATCATTGTCGACGGTAAGGACATTTTCGGCGACGGCGTGAACATCGCAGCGCGGCTTGAGTCGATCTGCGAACCGGGTGGTCTGTGCATCTCGGAGATCGCGCGCGACCAGGTTCGCGACAAGCTTCCATTGACTTTCTCCGACCTCGGGGAGCAGCAGGTCAAGAACATCGCCAGGCCCGTTCGCGTGTTCGGCCTGGCGCCGCAGGCGATCGCCGAGACCGGCGAATTGGCCACTGCCCTTGCCAGGCCGGTTAGGCTGCGAAACCGCGCAGCGTTGGCAGCCGTGCTCGCGATCGCCGTCATTCTAGCCGGCGCGGGCGCATGGTGGGCCCTGCGTCAGGTTTCGCTTCCAATGATTCAGACTGCGGCGACACCGCAATCCTCAAGCACGGATCTGCGGCCAACGCTGGCCGTGCTGCCGCTCGTCTCGCTCGCGGAAGGGACGAAGGACGATTATTTTGCCGATGGCCTGACTGAAGACATCATTTCCGCGCTTGGCCGGTTTTCCGAATTTACCGTGCGCTCGCACAACGCCGTGTTCTCCTACAAGGGGAAGAATCCGCGACCGGAAGAGGTCGGCCGCGATCTCGACGTGCGTTACGTGGTCGAGGGAAGCATTCGGCGCAGCCCCGACCGGGTCCGAATTTCTGTCCGTCTCACCGCTGCTGCAGGCAATGTCTTGCGCTGGTCCGAAAACTATGACGTTGCGCCGAACGAAATTTTCTCCGTCCAGGACGATATCACCCGCCGGATCGCAGGAACGCTGGCCAGCCGGTTGACCAGCTTGGAGCTGGCAAAAGCCAGCACCAAGCCGCCAAGCAGCATGGAGGCTTACGACCTTGTGCTGCGCGGGCGTGATCTGCTCGGCCGGGTCAACCGCTCAGCCAATTCGCAGGCGCGTGCACTCTTTGAGCGCGCGATGGGACTCGATCCCGGCTATGCCCCGGCCTATGTCGGGCTCGGCCGCGTCGAGCTCAACGCCGTCATGCAGGGATGGACCGCCGATCCCGAAGCCGCCTTGCAGCGCGCCGAGGCTCTCGGCCAGAAAGCCATCGCTCTCGACTCGACCAGCGCCGGGGCGCACGCGTTGCTGGGGGGTACATACATCCGTTATGCCGACTACGATCGCGCGCTGGACGAAATGCGGCGCGCTGTCGAACTCAACAACAGCGATCCGGACGCCTATGCCGGACTTGGGGCGGCGCTTCTTTGGTCCGGCGATGTCGACGGATCGGTCAAGGCCTTCGAGACCGCCAGTAAGCTCGGCCTCGAATTCACAAGGAATGACTCCTTCATGCTTGGTATCGCCTATCTTCTCGCCGACCGCAGCGCCGACGCGGTCCGCACGCTCGAACGCTCGCTCGAGCGCAATCAGACCGACGCGTACGCGAATGCGGTCTTGGCC
>VAZM01000564.1:541-1033 GCA_005883135.1 Alphaproteobacteria bacterium | reverse complement strand
CAGGCCGCATCCGTGCGGGAATTAAATCCGCGTTTCGAGAGCGCCGACTTCGGCTCGCTCTTACGCAAGCCGGAATTGCGGACGAAACTTGCCGCCGCGCTCAACAAGGCGGGTCTATAAGTCCTGTCGCTTGGGGGGCCCGCCGTCTATTATTGCGCGGCGCGAAGCTTGGGCCAATTCTCGTTAGCCTTTTCAGCAATGGCGACCGGCTGCTCCTGAAACATCGGCACCCCCGGCTTTGCCGAAAACACGAAAAGTTTGCCATTGGTGATCGTCCATGCTTCCGGGTCGGCCTCGATCTTGCGGCCGCGTGAGACTTGAATTGCACAGTAGCCGTCGAACTGCGGTGCATAACGCTCGGGATCGGCAGCAAAAAGGGCTCGATGCTCCGCGCTCTTGAACCAGTAGGTTGTATCGTCGAAGGCGAAGGAAAATTCGCTCGACCCTTTTTCCGGTTTACCATCGGTGAAATATGAGACCGGATCGTAGCCC
>VAZM01000564.1:0-515 GCA_005883135.1 Alphaproteobacteria bacterium | reverse complement strand
TTGATGGCGATTCGATTGGCGGCAACTGGGGCATTTTGGGCCGTCGCGCTGCCACAGGAAAACGCAGCAGGCACCGCCGCAGCGACAAAAGACCGGCGTGTCAGTTCGCCCATGATTGTTCCCTAAGATGTCGGCCCACCGCGTCCTACCATGCTGATACCCCAGCTGTGAACCCAATCGGCGTAACGTCGCGCCTCGCGCAGACGGTGAATTTGTAGATGTGCATCATGGTCGGCCATCGCAAGTCGGGTTTACCCGACTTGCGGCACTTAATACTGCGCAACTCGGGCTTGCCCGAGTTGCAGTGCCATCCACGTCTTCACTGGGGCCACGCAAGGACGTGGATGCCCCGCAAGGCACGGCATGACGGCGTTTGATGAGGCCTCCGTCCGGGCTATCATTCTGCAAGTCCAAGGCTGGGGGGACCGACACATGATCACCGCGCACGACCGCGACATGGCGCCTGCCGGAGTGGAATCCGACCGGCGACATCACCGCGCAGCGCCGCGCGTGGG
>VAZM01000195.1:13668-14007 GCA_005883135.1 Alphaproteobacteria bacterium | reverse complement strand
CGCTCAAATCGATCTTCACTTCGGCGACCGTCTTTCGCCAGGCGGCGAGCTCGCTGTCGAGCCACGACTGCGCCTCCTCCAATGAGGCGTTGGGCTTGACGCTGACGAGCTGCTTCTTGAAGGCCTCCTGCAGCTGCGGCGCATCCGCAGCCTGCACGATCGCCTTATGGAGGGTTGCCAGGACCGCTTTCGGTGTCTGCGCCGGCGCCAGCATGCTTTGCCAGTGAAGCGTGCCGACGCCGGGAAAGCCAGCCTCGGCCAGCGCGGGGACATCCGGATAGTCCGCGAGGCGCGTCTCCGCGAGCACCGCGATCGGCCGCAGCTTGCCGGCCTTGATCA
>VAZM01000195.1:4795-13621 GCA_005883135.1 Alphaproteobacteria bacterium | reverse complement strand
GCCGGCGGCACCGGCCTTGTTGGGAATATGCAACATCTCGATGCCGGCGCGTCTGGAGAAGACCTCGGTATCGAAATGCGGAAAGCTGCCGACGCCAGCGCTGGTATAGCGGACCTTGCCCGGATTCTTCTTTGCATACGCGACCAACTCCGCCACCGATTTGGGCTCGAAATCATGCGTGGTGGTCAGGAGAAAGGACGGATAGATCGCAAGCCGGGAAACGGATACGACCTCTTTCTCGAAATTGATCGAGAGCTTCTTGGAAAAGAGGACCGGCGTGATGGCATTGGTCGTGACGTTGCCGACCATGAGCGTGTAGCCGTCGGGCTTGGAGCGCGCCATCTCTTCGATCGCGAGAATGCCGAACGCTCCCGGCTTGCTCTCGACCACGAACTGTTCGCCGAGACTTTGGCGCATCTGCTCACCGAACAGTCGCGCGGTAATGTCGGTCGCCCCGCCCGGGGCATAGGGCACGATGATCTTCACCGGCCGCGTCGGATATCTTTCCTGCGCCGAGACCGTAACGGCGCTCAATGCGAGGCATACGAGCGCCAGACCCAAACCGAAGCGTTTCATCGCATCCTCCCGCTGATTGGCGCACAGGGTGACTCGCAGGCGGCTTCCGCATCGAATCGAAGGCAGCGTCTTCCGGCTTGAGAGGTCCTCGGTCGCGCTGCTGCCGCTGCTCGCGCTAACCTATCGTATCCCCTAGCGCATCCACGCTGCGCGAAAGTGTCACGCCGCCTTCACGCCGTGCAGGCTGTGGGACGCATCCTTGCAGGTAAAGAACACAACGTCGCCGTCCGCCGTCGCCTTGCCGGAGTGCACCACGTTGGCGGGAACGTAGATCACCGATCCCGCCTTGGCTTCGACGTCCTGCTCGCCGATCTTGGCTCGGAACGTGCCCTGCAAGATGTAGATCCATTGCTCGTTGGGATGCGAATGCGGCTCGGCGCCGGTCCCGGCCGGCATGCGCATCAGCGCCACAATCATGCGCTCCCCCTCGACGCAGGCGCCGTTGGCGGTCGAATAATCAGGGCCCCCGAGGATGTGGTTCACCTTGGCCAGGTCGAAAACGTATTCGCCGTTGCCCGCCCGTTTCGCGCCCGGTGTCCGCGCTGCCTGCCGTTGCGACATGTTTGTCTCCTCCATTCTCTCGGTGTGTCGGTCCGCAAGCGCCTGATGAGCATGCGCGGCCGCGAACCATCGCGTCAGGCGAACGCCCGCGCGGGCGCAGTCTCGAGCAGTGCCCGCGCCCGTGCGCCGAGAATGGCGGCCTGATCGGCGGCCGGAACCGACAGGCTGCGAACCTGCGACACGCCCTCCGGCATGCCCATGTCGAAGGGATAATCGCTGCCGAGCAGCACGCGCGCGGCGCCGGCATTGCCGACGAGAAACGCGAGCGCCTCCTTCGAGTGCACGATGGTATCGAAATAGAAGCGCTTGAGCGACTCCGTCGGCGGTTTTGCGAGCTTGCTCTTGGGTTCCGTGCGCACATGCCAGCCGTGCACGAAGCGTCCGGCTTGGTAGGGCACGAAGCCGCCGCCGTGGGCGAGGCAAATCTTCAGCGTCGGGTGCCGCTCCAATACGCCGCCGAACACCAGGGATGCGGCGGCAATGGTGGTGTCGAGCGGATTGCCGATCAGGTTGGTGAGATAATAGGACGACAGGCGATCGGCGCCCGCCACGTTGATGGGATGCAGCAATATGAACGCACCGAGTTCCGCCGCCGCCGCCCAAACCGGCTCGAGTTCGGGATCGTCCAGGTTCTTGCCCATGATGTTCGAGCCGATCTGCGCACCGCGCAGGCCGAGCACACGCACCGCGTGACGAAGCTCGTCCGCCGCTTGCATCGGCGCCTGCATGGGCAACGTCGCAATCGCAAGAAAGCGGTCGGGGCGAGCCTTGGCGAGTTGAGCGAGCTGCTCGTTCTGAATGCGGGCAAACGCCGCCGCCACCGCCGCGGGCTGTCCATAGACGAAGGTCTGCGGACAAACCGAGAGGACCTGAACATCGACCTTGGACGCCGCCATGTCCTCCAACCGGCGCTCCAGATCCCATCCGCCGCGGGGAAAATGCCGGTAGACGTTCCCGGCGACCTCGAGCGTGCCGAACTGGTTGCCGATGTCGGAGAGCTTCGGCCCTACCTTGGGCGCTTCGCGCTGCAGCAGCCGAATGGTGTCTTCGGAGAGGATGTGGGCGTGAACGTCGATGGTTTGCGTCATTGGGCTACCGCAGGATCTCTTGCTCGGGAGGGGAGAGGCCGGGACAGGCAGGGAGCGTAATGCATTGCGGTGGCGAGATCGAGTAGCTGATGCCGGCGCCATCGTGGTAGGTTGCGCGCCAACCTGTAGCGACCGAAGCTTCGACATGCTCGATCAGCCCGCCGCATCGCACCACATCCGCTTGCGCGATCATCCGCGGCTCGATTTTCAAGACCATCTCGCGGATCTCGAGGCAAAAGGCCTTCTCGTCCGCGTCGATCGTCCCATCAACAAAGACACCGAACTGCATCCACTGGTGCGCTGGCAATTTCTCGGCGGCGTGCCGGAGGATAAGCGGCGCGCGTTCTTGTTCACCCATGTGACGGACTCGAAGGGGCGGCGATACGACATTCCGGTGGCGGTCGGCGCGCTCGCAGCCTCACCCGACATCTACGCCATCGGCATGGGCCAAACGGTTGGCGACATCGGCGAGGCTTGGATGCGCGCCATCGCCAATCCGATCGCGCCTGTGGTGGTCGGCGCGCCGCGCTGCCAGGAGGTCGTGCTCACAGGCGATGATCTCAAAGCGCCGGGCGGACTCGCGCGGTTGCCCGTGCCGGTATCGACGCCCGGCTTCGATTCCGCGCCCTACCTGACGGCGACGCTGTGCGTAACGCGCGATCCCGACAGCGGCGTCCAGAACATGGGCACCTACCGTGCCGCGCTCAAAGCCGCCGATCGGCTGGTGGTGCGCATGGTGGCGCGCGAGGCGAGCGGCGCCGGCGGCTATTTGCATTGGCTGAAATACCGCAAGCGGCGCGAAGTGATGCCGATCGCGATCGTGATCGGCTGCGCGCCGGTGGTCATGTTCACGGGGCCGCAGAAGCTTGCCACCGACATGGACGAGCTCGGCGTCGCCGGCGCGCTCGCCGGCTGCCCGATCGAGACGGCAAAAGCCGCCACAGTCGACCTTTACGTTCCGGCATCGGCGGAGATCGTGATCGAAGGACTGATCGACCCCGACAAGCTCGAGCCGGAAGCGCCGTTCGGTGAAAGCAACGGCTACGTGGCGCTCGAAGCCTACAACATGCCGATGCGGGTGACTGCCATCACCCACAAGCGCGCGCCGGTCTTCGCCTCGATCATCAGCCAGGTGACGCCGAGCGAATCCAGCGTGGTCAAAAAAGTCGCCTACGAGCCGCTGTTTCTGAGCCACCTGCGCGATCGCTTGGGCATCAAGGGTGTTCGCCGGGTGATGATGCATGAGCGGCTGACCAATCTTCGCCCCGTCATCTTCGTTCAGCTCGCCGAAGGGGTGCCGCGCAGCGAGGTCTGGCGCGCGCTACACGGCGCCGCGACCTTGCAGTCCAACTGCGGAAAGATCGTCATCGCCGTCAGTGAGGATATCGATCCGGCGAGCATGGACGCGGTGCTCTGGTCGCTCGCGTATCGAACCAATCCGATCGAGGACGTGCACCTCGTGCCTCACCGTGGCGGGGTGCAGGGCGCGCAATACGGCCCCAAGACCAGCGACTCCGGTATGCTGGTCGACGCCACGCGTAAATACCCGATGGCGCCCCTCGCGTTGCCGACGCGCGAATACATGGAGCACGCGCGGGCGCTGTGGGAGGAACTCGACCTTTACCCGCTCAGCGTGCAGTCGCCCTGGCACGGTTATGGCCTGGGCGATTGGACCGACCGCTGGGAAACGTTTGCGCGCCGCGCTGCGACCGGCGACTGGGAGTTGACCGGCCGGGAGACGCTGGCGCGCCAGCGCGAGGGCCTCACGCCGGAGACGCCTGCCCGCTTCGACGAGGAGCCGAAGAAGAAGCCGCGGCAATAGAGCCGGTCCCCTTGCTTCACGCCCGGCTCGCGCGACGCTGCTATTTCTCCTCCACCACGCGGACCCGCAGCGTGCCGATGCCGGAAATCTCCACCTCGAGCACGTCGCCCGGCTGCATCCACAAGGGTGGATTGCGGCGGTGACCGACCCCGTCCGGCGTGCCGGTGGCGATCACATCGCCCGGTGCGAGCGGCGTGAAATCGGAGCAGAAGGCGACGATCTGCGGCACGGAATGGATCAACAGATCGGTGCTGGACTTCTGCACCTCCTGCCCGTTGAGCCGCGTGACAAGCGTCAGACGGCTCGGGTCCGTGATCTCGTCGGCGGTGACGATCCAGGGTCCAAGCGGTCCGGTCGCAGGAAAATTCTTGCCCGACGTCACGGAGATTTTCTGATAATCGCGTACGCTGCCGTCGACGAAGCAGGTGTAGCCGGCGACGTGCTCGAGCGCGCGTGCGACCGGGATATGGCGGCCGCCCCGACCGATGACGACCGCGAGCTCGCCTTCGAAGTCGAAACTTTGCGACACCGAGGGGCGGATCATCTCGGCCTCATGGCCGGTGAGCGTAGTCGCAAGCCGAATGAACATGCTCGGCTGCTTGGGCACTTCGCGTCCGGTTTCCGCGGCATGCGAGCGATAGTTGATGCCGGCGCACAGGATCTTCTCGGGATTCGGGATCACCGGCAGCCATCCAATCTCGCTGAGCCGGTGGTCGGGCTTTCCCGCCTCGGCGGCTTGCCCAATTTCCGCGAGCGCGCCTCCGGCGAGGGCGTCACGCAAGGTCGCGTAGCGATGGCCCAGGCGCTGGTTCAAGGTGAGCACGCCATCGCCGATGACCACGCCGAAGCAGGCTTGGCCATCGGCGACATAGCTTGCAAGCTTCATTCACCCCTCCTCTGGCGCGCGATCGCCGGCCTCTATCTGTCCTCTTACGTCATTCCGGCGCCCAGGCGAAAGCGCATAATGCGCCGAGCACATCGGCGAAGCGCATCGCCGATGAAAGCAGACCGAGCGGAGCATCGACCGGTAAACGCCGCACTATGCTACGCTGATGCGCCTCCGTTTCCCGGCGATGGAAGGAGCGAGCGATGATGAGCCGCACGCCCCGCCGTGAGCTACGCAAGATGCTTGTCCCCGGCGCGGCTTTGCTGCTGCCCGGCGTTGCCAATGCGCTCGCCGCCCGCGTCGTCGCCGATCAGGGCTTCGCGGCCGCCTACGTCACCGGCGCCGGCATCGCCAATACGTTTTTTGGCGTTCCCGACATCGGGCTGGTGACGGTGAGCGAGCTTGCCGCGCATGTCGCCGCGATCCGCGACGTATTTTCGGGTCCGCTCGTGGTCGATGCCGATACCGGCTTCGGCAATGCCGTGAACATGCTACGCACGGTGCAACTACTCGAACGCGCCGGCGCCGATGCGCTGCAGATCGAGGATCAGGTGTTTCCCAAGCGCTGCGGCCATTTTGCGGGCAAGGAGGTGATCCCGGCCGAGGAGATGGTTGGAAAGATCAAGGCGGCCGTCGACGCGCGGCACGACCACGACCTTCTGATCATCGCACGCACCGATGCCATCGCGCCGGAAGGCTTCACCGCCGCCCTCGAGCGCGCCGCCGCCTACCGCGAAGCCGGGGCCGACGTCACTTTTGTCGAAGCGCCGACCTCGACAGATGAGATCGCCGACATTCCGCGCCGCTTGCCCTGGCCGCAGCTCATCAACATCGTGATCGGCGGACGCACGCCGGAATTGCCGAACGCGAAACTCAAAGAATTGGGCTATGCCGGGGTGATCTACGCCAATGTCGCACTGCAATCAGCGCTCAAGGGCATGCAAGCGGCGTTGAGCGAGCTTCGGCGCAAAGGACACATGGGCGAGGCGCTGAACCTGGTTGCCCATTTTTCCGAGCGACAGCGCTTGGTGCACAAGCACGAATTCGATGCGCTCGAGCGCAAATATTCGGAGAAAAATTAGCCTAACCCTGTTCCGCTCGGATCGACGCACAAACCCAGGTCATGGCGGGGCGTGCCACCGATCTTGGCGGAGCTGCACCTTAACTCCCTGCCGGCTGCGACGCATCCGCCACACGCCAGCGACTCTCGAACGCAGGCCGCAGGATGTCGTGCGCGAATTTGAACCCGTCCCGGCGCCTGCGGCCCACGGTCTCCGGGGAGAAATCGCGCATTCCATCCTTGTCGTCGGCCGGATTCTGCGCGGCGGGAATGAGCGTGGCGGACGGATCCTGCATGTCGATGTTGACGATGGCGTCGATGATCTTGTAGCGGCGCGCTTCGTCCAGCCGGGCGCGCAGCCGCTCGTCAAGCGCCTCAGGGGGAACCAAGGCGGCAAGATCGTCGATCGTTTCCACCAGCGCATTGATGCGCCGCGCGGTGTCGTGATCCTGCCGCAGGCGATTGCCGAAACTCAGCTCGTGCATGCGATCCTCGACCACGGCGAGGTTGCGCGGCAATCGCGCACGCAGGGGATAGAGATTCATCACCACCAGCATGCGGTCGACTTCAGCATCGGTGCTGAAAGCGTCGATCGCCAAGCCGAGCGGGGTGTTGTCGACCAGACCGCCATCCCAATGCGGCATGCCGTCGATCTCGGTCCATGGGAATCCCGGCGGCAGGCTGCCGCTCGCCAGCACGTGGCGCGGCTCGATCTTCGTCGCGGGCACCTTGCCCAGCGGCTGGTTGACGAACGCCCGCAGTGTGCCGGTCACGACCTCGACCGCCGTCACCGCGAACGCGGTCGCACTTGCGTTGAGCGCGGCGAAATCGACGTAGCGGGCGAGCGTCACCAACAGCGGGCGCGTATCATAAACGTAGGTCCAACTCGGAGCGGTCCAGAAATCGGTGCGAGGGGTGTAGAAGCCCGGCAGGCCGAAATAGGCGAGGTCGCGCTGCGCCGCGTGCATCCAGAAGGGCGGCGTCTCCAGCATCAAATCGTCCCACATCGCGTTGAGCCGGGCGCGGGCGTCGGCGCTGCTCTTCGCGCCGACCACGCAGGCGGCGTTGATCGACCCGATCGACACGCCGCTCACGACCTTGAGCAGGATGCGGTGGCCCTTGGCCGAAAACTCATCGATCAGCTCGAGCAGCGCGTTCAACGCGCCGCATTCGTAGGCGCCGAGCGCCCCGCCGCCTTGCAGAACCACGCCGACTTCGACCGGCTTGTTCGCTGTTTGGGACATGTCGCCGCTCGGATCAGAGCTTTCCCATCACGTCCTGACGGAAGCCGTAGACCTTGCGCTTCCCGGCGAGGGCAACGAACGGCACGCTTGGCCTTCGTCATCGCCCTCAAATGGCCATCGCCCGTCGCACCGCCGCCTCGTCCATTGTGTCACGGCTGCAGGAATAGACGATCGCGCCGCGGTCCATGACCGCGAAATGGTCGCCCAACTCGCGCGCGAAGTCGAGGTACTGCTCGACCAGAACCACAGCGATCCGTCCGAGATTGCGCAGGTAGGCGATGGCGCGGGCGATGTCCTTGATGATCGAGGGTTGAATGCCCTCGGTCGGCTCGTCCAGCAACAAGAGGCGCGGCCGCATGACGAGGGCACGACCGATGGCGAGCTGCTGTTGCTGCCCGCCGGAGAGATCGCCACCGCGCCGGCCGAGCATGTCGTTGAGCACCGGAAACAACGCGAACACGTCGTCGGGGATCGAGCGGTCGTCACGCTTGAGCGGGGCAAAGCCGGTCTTGAGATTCTCCTCGACGGTGAGGAGTGGGAAGATTTCGCGTCCTTGCGGCACATAGGCGATGCCGCGCCGCGCGCGCTCGCTGGGCTTGAGCCGGGTGATGTCCTCTCCATCGAACGTAATGGCGCCCCTGCTGATTGCATGCTGTCCGGCGAGGGCATCGAGAAGGCTCGTCTTGCCGACGCCGTTGCGCCCCAGGATGCAAGTCACCTTCCCTGCCTGGGCGGAGAGCGACACGTTGCGCAAGGCCTGCGCCGCGCCGTAGTGCAGGTCAATCGAGTCGACTTGCAGCATCATGCTACCCAATCGTGGACCTATGCATGAGCGCTACCGCCCGAGATAGACCTCGACCACACGCTCGTTTTGCGAGACCTGGTCGATTGTGCCTTCCGCCAGCACCGAGCCGTCGTGCAGGCAGGTGACCTTGACCCCGAGCTCGCGCACGAAGGCCATGTCGTGCTCGACCACGACCACGGTGCGATCGCGATTGATCTCTTTGAGGAGCTCCGCGGTCTGGCGCGTCTCCGCGTCGGTCATGCCGGCAACCGGCTCGTCGACTAGGAGCAGCTTGGGTTCTTGCGCGAGCAGCATGCCGATCTCGAGCCACTGTTTCTGGCCGTGCGCAAGCGAACCGGCGACGCGCCGGCGCACAGGCGAGAGCCGGATGACCTCGAGGATGCGCTCGATGCGTCTCGCCTCTTCGTCGCTCTCCCGCCAAAACAGTGTTTTGCGCGCCCGGCGGTCGCCCTTAAGCGCAAGACCGATATTGTCCTCCACGGTGTGCATGTCGAAGACCGTCGGCTTCTGGAATTTGCGGCCGATGCCGAGCAACGCAATCTCGGTCTCGTCGAGGCGCGACAGATCGTAGGCGCCGTCGAAATAGACATCTCCAGTGTCGGGCCTGGTCTTGCCGGTGATGACGTCCATCATGGTGGTCTTGCCGGCGCCGTTCGGACCGATGATGGCGCGCATCTCGCCGGTCTGAACCGTCAAGGACAGGTTGTTGAGGGCGCGAAAACCGTCGAACGATACGGTCACGCCGTCCAAATAGAGAAGCGCGGTGGTGGTGCGCGCATCCATG
>VAZM01000195.1:0-4741 GCA_005883135.1 Alphaproteobacteria bacterium | reverse complement strand
TGGATCGTGCCGACGATGCCGCGCGGCAAGAGCAGCGTGACGGCGACGAAGAGCCCGCCGAGCACGAACAGCCAATAAGGCGCGAGCAAGCCGCTGGTGAAATAGGTCTTGCCGTAATTGACGAGCACGGCGCCGAGCACCGCCCCGGTGAGCGTGCCGCGGCCGCCCACGGCGACCCAGATCACCGCCTCGATGGAATTGCCGGGCGAGAATTCGCTCGGGTTGATGATGCCCACCTGTGGCACGTAGAGCGCGCCAGCCACGCCCGCCATGCACGCGGACAGCGTAAAAACAAAGAGCTTATAAGCCTCGACGCGGTAGCCGAGAAAACGGGCGCGCGCTTCGGCGTCGCGGATGGCGACCAGCACCTTGCCGAACTTCGAACTCACGACGATGCGGCAGATGATGAATCCGAGCATCAGCGCCAGGATGGAACTCGCGAACAGCGCCGCCCGCGTCGTCGGCGCCTGCACATTGAATCCGAGGATGTCCTTGAAGTCCGTCAGGCCGTTGTTGCCGCCGAAACCGAGATTGTTGCGAAAGAAGCCGAGCATCAGCGCGAAGGTCAGCGCCTGGGTGATGATCGAGAGATAGACCCCGGTTACGCGGCTTCGAAACGCGTACCACCCGAACACGAAGGCGAGCAAGCCGGGCACGAACAGAACCATGAAGGCGGCGTAGGCGAAATGCTGAAAGCCGTACCAATAGACCGGCAGTTCCGGCCAGTTCAGGAACACCATGAAGTCGGGCAGAACCGGATGGGCGTAAACTCCGCGCGTTCCGATCTGCCGCATGAGGTACATGCCCATGGCATAGCCCCCAAGCGCGAAGAAGGCGCCGTGGCCGAGCGAAAGAATGCCGCAATAGCCCCAGATCAGGTCGATCGACAGCGCCAGCAGCCCGAAGCAGACATACTTGCCGAACAGCGCCACAAAATATGACGACAGATGAAACGGCGAGCTCGCCGGCACCACGAGGTTGAGCAGCGGAACGAGAATGCCGATCGCCGCCAAGGTGGCCAGAAAGGCAAGCGCGCCGCGGTCGAGCGAGCGCAGGACGAGGTTTTCGGTCATGGCTCGACCGCCCGGCCCTTCAAGGCGAACAGCCCTCGCGGGCGCTTCTGGATGAAGAGGATGATCAAAACCAGGATCGCGATCTTGCCGAGCACAGCGCCGGCATATGGTTCGAGGAACTTGTTGGCGATACCGAGCGTGAATGCGCCGACCAGCGTTCCCCACAGATTGCCCACGCCGCCGAACACGACCACCATGAATGAATCGATGATGTAGCCCTGGCCGAGATTGGGGCTGACATTGTCGATTTGCGACAAGGCCACGCCGGCGAGCCCGGCAATCCCCGAGCCGAGCCCGAAGGTGAGCGCGTCGATGCGGCTCGTGCGAATGCCCATCGACGCCGCCATCGCACGATTCTGCGTCACCGCGCGCATCTCCAGGCCGAAGCGCGTGAAGCGCAACAGCGCGAGCAAACCCATGAAGATGAGCAGCGTGAAGACGATGATCCACAGCCGGTTGTAGGTGATGGTGATTTGTCCGACCTCGAACGAGCCGCTCATCCAGGACGGGTTGCCAACGTCCTTATTGGTCGGGCCGAAAACGGTGCGCACGCCCTGCTGCAGGATCAGCGAGAGCCCCCAGGTGGCGAGCAGCGTCTCCAGCGGCCGTCCATAGAGAAAGCGGATGATGCCCTGCTCGATCAGGATGCCGACCAAGCCGGCGACCACGAACGCGAGCGGAATAGCAACGGCGAGCGAATAGTCGAACAGGGTCGGATCATAGGCACGGATCACCTGCTGAACGACGAAGGTCGTGTAGGCGCCAAGCATGACCATTTCGCCGTGCGCCATATTGATCACGCCCATCACGCCGAAGGTGATGGCAAGCCCGATCGCCGCCAGCAGAAGCACCGAGCCGAGCGAGAGTCCGTACCAGGTGTTCTGCAGCGCGGTCCAAAGCGCAAGGCTGTTTTCGATCGAGGCGATGGCGTCGGTCGCGGCCTTCCTGACGGCGGGAGAGGCGCTCGCCGGCAATCCGCCGAGTAACGCAAGCGCGTCCTGATCGCCGCGCTGACGGATCACGGCGATCGCCTCGATTTTGTCGGCGTCGGATGCCGCATCGAGATAGAGCACGACCGCCGCGCGCGCCTCGATCAAGGCCTGTTTCACGCGCGCGTCAGTTTCGCGGGGGATAGCTTGATCGAGGGCAGCGAGCGCGTTGGCGTCCTTGGATTTGAGCACCGCCTGCGCCGCCTCGAAGCGCTTGCCCGGATCAGGCGCCATCAACATCAAGCCGCCGAGCGCCGCTTCGACCGTGCGCCGCAGCCGATTGTTGAGGCGCACCGGGGCGAGGTCCGACGGCCCGTTGCCGGCAATCGGCCGACCCGTCGCGGCGTCGATCAGCTGGTCGGACGGCGCACGAATGAAAACGCGCTTGTCGTTCGCGCTGAAGAGGAGCCGCCCCTCCTGCAGGGCGCCGATGACTTGCGCGGCAAGAGCGTGGCCGCTCGTGGCGATCCCATTGATGGCCTCGGCGGTCTCATCGAAGCTGTCGGCGGTGAAGCGGCCAAGCCCGTCTTCGTAAGGGCCGGCGCAGACGAGCGCGACGAAGCGATCGCTGAAGTCACGCATCCAGATCGTCCCGGCATTTGCGAGCGGGGCGGCCCGAATGACGCGGCCCCGCCCGTCTCCAGTTTGGCTGCGAACACCGCGCTCACGCTTGCGGGTGCCGCAGCCTCGGCGCGCAACATCACGGCACTATGCGCCGCCACCGCACTTCTTGGTCACCGTGTTGTAGTTGCCGCATTTCAGCGTCACCCAGTCCGCTTCCAAGTCCTTCGAGCCGGGCAAGTACTTCGACCAGGCCTCGCCGGGGACCAATGCGGGCGTCTTCCAGACGACGTCGAACTGGCCGTCGCCGCGGACCTCGCCGATATAGACCGGCTTAGTGATGTGGTGATTGGGCAGCATCTTGGAGGTACCGCCGGTGAGATTGGGAGCCTCGATCCCGGGGAGCGCGTCGATCACCTTGTCCGGATCAGTCGAGTTCGCTTTCTCGACCGCCTTCACCCACATCGCAAATCCGATGACGTGCGCTTCCATCGGATCATTGGTGACGCGCTTCGGATTTTTGATGAAGGCCTTCCAGTCGGCGATGAACTTTTCGTTGATCGGCGTCTTGATCGATTGAAAGTAGTTCCACGCCGCGAGATGTCCGAGCAGCGGCTTGGTGTCGATGCCGGCGAGCTCTTCTTCGCCGACCGAGAAGGCCACCGTCGGGATGTCGATTGCCTTGATGCCTTGGTTGCCGAGCTCCTTGTAGAACGGAACGTTGGCATCGCCATTGATGGTGGAGACGACCGCGGTCTTCTTGCCGGCCGAGCCGAACTTCTTGATATCGGAGACGATGGTCTGCCAGTCGGAGTGCCCGAACGGCGTATAGTTGATCATGATGTCGGAATCCGCCACCCCTTTCTGCTTGAGATAGGCCTCGAGGATCTTGTTGGTGGTGCGCGGATAGACATAGTCCGTACCGGCTAGCACCCAACGCTTGGCCTCGCCGCCGTCCTTCGACATCAGGTACTCGACCGCCGGGATCGCCTGCTGGTTGGGAGCGGCGCCGGTGTAGAACACGTTGCGTTCGCTCTCTTCGCCTTCGTATTGCACGGGATAGAACAGGATGCTGTTGAGCTCCTTGAACACCGGCAACACCGACTTGCGCGAGACCGAGGTCCAGCATCCGAACACCGCCGCGACCTTGTCCTTGGTGATGAGCTCGCGCGCCTTCTCCGCGAACAGCGGCCAATTCGACGCGGGGTCGACCACAACCGCCTCGAGCTTCTTGCCGAGCAGGCCGCCCTTCTTGTTCTGCTCCTCGATCAACATGAGCATGACGTCCTTCAGCGTGGTCTCGCTGATCGCCATGGTGCCGGAGAGCGAATGGAGGATGCCGACCTTGATGGTGTCTTGCGCGTTGGCGCAAAGCGTTGCCGTAAGGGTAAACGCCAGTCCCGCCGTGGCGACAAGGAAATGCCTGGCGAGCGGTCGCATTACGACCGCAGCGATGGATGTCTGCATCGCGATGTCCTTCTGTTCGACGCGCGGCAAACCGCGCAGAGCCGCCTGCGAGGAGGGAATCGCAAGCCGCGTGCCAAGCCGAAACGGCGGCGTAAATGATTGCGTCATCTAGCTCATCAGGCGTGGGCGGGCGCGATTTGCCGGCCAGACGGGGCGCACTTGCCGCCAAAATAGACAACCGCCCAATTGCTAGGCAGAAGGAGCCCTGCGACGAAGCCCGAAAGCGTGCTGCGGCAAACACGCAGCTGCGTCCCCCATTGAAACTACGATGGAAATCTCACGTCCAGCCGGCCGGCCCAGAGCAAGACAGGGACGAGCCCATGGAACGCGGGCCTTCGAACAGGGGGGCACTGCGACGTCGGTCCGCCTTCCCCGGGTTCATCGCAGCCGGCAATGTACTCTTTCGGACACATCGCGCGCGAAGAGTTTGCGTGATAGAAGAGGTTATCGGGGCGACGCGCGTTTCGCAGTCCACCGCAATAAAACCTTCAGGGAGATGCCCATGGACCAACCAACCCCAGTCGATCGCCGCAAATTTCTCGGCGCCCTCGGTGTCACCGTCGGCGGAACCGGCTTGGCCGGCGCCGGCCTTATTGCCGGACCGCAACTCGTCAAAGCCGCCGCCGAGCCGCCCAAAGGCAAGATTCCGGA
>VAZM01000194.1 GCA_005883135.1 Alphaproteobacteria bacterium | reverse complement strand
AAACTGCTGCTAAGCTTCGGCGTCCCGCTACTCGACGAGGACGATCGACTGATCACCGAAGATTCGATCCCAAAATAGCTAGGCCCTAGTCCGCCGACCGCCCCTCACTCGAGCGATTGCTGGATCGCACGGGCAAGGGCAAACAGCCTTTGCTCGATCACAACAGGCACTTCGCAGACGAAGTTTATCGTCTTGCGGCGCTCCTCGAAAACGCGTGTGTCCCATTCGACTCGATTCGTCAGCTCGTCGACCCTGCTCTGGTCGGGATCGGGCCGATCCTGAAGCTCACGAAGCTGGAGAATGGTGGACCGGATTTGGGCCGAAAATTCCTTCTGCTTGCGAAAATACCGCTCGATGCCACGCATCACGTCGCTGCGTTCATCGTTGAGGCTCTTGAACAATCCAGCAAATAGCAGTTTCGCCTTTGTCTGCCGCTCGGATTCGGTACCCGTGATGACATCTGAAATCGCCTTCTGCGCCTGCTCGAGCGGCGGGCGGCGCGCCGCGAGCCGTGCGACCAAATCCCTGATTGCAGGGTCTTTCTCCCAAGCGTCCCCGACGTCGTCGATGACGGGTCCTGCCCACACGGCAGCAACGGAGATTTCCGGCACCTTGACCTGATTGCACGGCCAATCAGGAAAGCGTGGATCGGCAGCAAGCGCCACTCCTCGCAAGACTAGCTCGATGGCAATGGCCATAGCGACGGCAAGGTTTCACGCGCCGCCTCCAGGCTCTCCCCGCCGTGCAAGGAACCCTCGCGAAGGATCGTACGCGAGTATCGCGCCGATCATGAACAGAGCCGTGCATCCGCTGACAACTGCGAGTGAAATCCAGTTGATCTGGCAGTAAAGCGCAAAGCGGGCGAGTTCGACCGCATGGGTAAATGGATTGAGCTGGCACACATAATAAAGGAAGAGGCTTCCTTCCCTGACGCGCCAAAGCGGATAGAGCGCCGATGACGCAAAGAACATGGGGAAGATCACGAAATTCATCGCGCCGGCGAAATTTTCGAGTTGCTTGCTGACCGACGACATCAGCATGCCAAGCGCGCCCAGCATGAGGCCTGACAGAACCAGGGCTGGCAATACGGCGATATATCCAAGCGGCGGAGGCTCGATCTCCCAGAACCAGGCGATGGCTAGAAAAGTGTAGACCTGCGGTAGCGACACCGCCATGCCGGCCACGAGCTTCGACGAGAGCAGGAACCCCCGCGGCATCGGGCTCACGAGCAGCGTGCGCATGTTCCCCATCTCGCGATCGTAAACCATGGAGAGTGAGGACTGCATGCCGTTGAACAGCTGGATCAGAAGCATCAGTCCGGGCGTGATGTAGACTTCGTATAGTACGTAGGTGTCGTAAGGCGGGATGATGGACACGCCGAGAACTTGCCGAAAGCCGGCGGCGAAGATGAAAAGCCAGACGAGGGGGCGCACGAGCGCAGCCACGAAGCGTTCGCGCTGATGCAGGAAGCGCAAACCTTCGCGCCAAACGATCCCCTTGAGGCAGATCGCGTACTGGACCGGCGCAAATCCGGTCACCCGTGGAAGCGTGACCAATTCGACGGTCATGAGCCCTCGATTGCGGCGTCGGTCGCTTGCGTCAAGCGAGTGAACGCTGCGCGGATATCTTCGGCACCGGCGGCGTCCAGCACGCGTGGAACCGACCCATGCGTCAGAACCCGTCCTTGGTGCAGGACGATGACGCCGTCGTCGTCCGCGACCTCGTCGATAAGATGGGTGGCCCAGAGCACCGAGACGCCGTCTTTGACGACCAGTCGACGCACATAGGCGAGGATATCCGCTCTTGATTTAATGTCGAGACCGACGGTCGGCTCGTCGAGCACAAGCAACCGCGGCCGATGCAAGAGCGCGCGGGCGATCTCGACGCGCCGCATCTGACCGCCGGAGAGGTTACGCACCTTGTCATTCGCGCGGTCCGCCAGCACGATCCGCGCGAGCGCCTCTTCGGCACGCGCGCGGCCGTCGTGTTTGCTGATGCCGTGCAGGGCTGCATGGTAGCTCAGGTTTTGCAGCACCGAGAGGTCGAGGTCGAGCGTCCGTGGTTGGAACACCACGCCGACCATGCGCAAAGCCTCGCTCGATGCATGTCCGACATCACGGCCGAAAATCCGGATGCGGCCGCGCTGGATGGCGTAAAGTCGGGTGATCAGCGAAAACAGTGTGCTTTTTCCAGCTCCGTTGAGGCCGAGCAGAACGGCGAAAGTCGATGGCGTAATGGAGAAGGTCACGTCGTCGAGCGCTTGACGCCTGCCATAGCAATGGCTCACGCCTTCGATGGCGACGGCGGGCGGCTCGGCGGTCATCATGACGAGAGTGTCACTGCTGGGAAATTGCGATACCCCACGGAAGCTCGCCGACCTGGATCGTCTTGGTGACCTTGAGATTTGCCACATCGATGATGGAGACGTCGTTCGACACGCCGTTGGTCGTCAGAAGATATTTTTCGTCCGGGGTAAACGCCATGTGCCAGACGCGCTGGCCGACGAGAAGATATTTCTGAACCTCATGCGTCGCGGCGTTGATCACAGCAATGCGATTGGCAGGACCGAGTGCCACGAATCCTGTCTTGCCGTCTTTGGTGATGCTGATCCCCACCGCCTGGATAGCCTCCTTCCGCAGCCCTGGTATATCGAAGGTGATCTTCTTCTTCACCTCGTGTTTCACCGGATCGATGACGCTTACCGTTCCACCGATTTCGGACGAAACCCAGACCTCGGAGCCGTCGCGCTTGAACTCCGCGAACCGGGGCCGTGCGTCGACCAAGACGTTGGCGACGATCCGGCGCGTCTCGGTGTCGATGAAATGCGCCATATTGGTCGTCTCCGATGTGGCGACGAGGATCTTACCGTCCGGACTGAGGCCCATGCCTTCTGGCTCGACGCCGACCTGTACCTCCCCAAGCGGGACGCGCCGGTGCAAATCGATTATCGTGACCGTGTTGTCGTTCTCGTTGGCGACGTAAAGGATCTTGCCGGTTTGATCCTGCGTAAACAGCTCCGGATCTGGACCTGATGGCAGCGTGGCGACGATCTCGTGCGTTCTGACGTCGATGACTTGTATCGTGTCGTCATCTCCGACCGCGACGAGAACGGACTTCCCGTCCTTGGTCAATTCGATGCCGCGCGGTCTCTGACCGACCTTGATCGTGTTCACGACGGTGAATTTGTCGGTATCGATGACGCTGACAGTGTTGCTCTTCTCGTTCGAGACATAGGCGGTGAAAGCGCTTGCTTGGGTGCCGATCAGGGCGAAGACGCCCAGGCCGAGCAGGCAATGGCGCGTACGCGTGAAGTGGAAACGGCGTCGCCGCAGAAAGCCTCGGATGCTCGTCGTCGGCGTCATCGGGATTATTTGAGCCTGCATTGAGTTTCGGGACGATCGATCCCGAGCGTATCCAGTTCGGAAACCTGGTGCAGAAATCCTTCTTGCGGGGAGACCGAAACGATCATTCTGCCGTCGCTCAGAAGAATGGGTTGACGCAGTTGAAGGTTCCAGTCACGCAGGGTCAAGCGCTGGCCCTTGAACGCGGCCAAGGCAAAATCGGGCCCTTTGAGGAAATCGAGCATCGCCTTCGGGTCGGTCGAACCCGTTCTTGACGCGCTCTCGCCGATCATGCGCACCGCGGTCCAGGCCTGCATGTCGCGTGCGGTCATTCGCCGCGAGAACTGTTTCATAAATCGGTCCTGCAGCTGAACCGCGCCCCATTGGTCGTGTGAGCCGTCCCAGCTTGTCGGAACGAGGCCCGCTGACCCTGCGACCGGCCTCGGATCCCAAGTCCGGTACGGCAAATAGGATGCAAAGACCTCGCTCTCGTCCGCGGCTACGAGAACATCGTACGCAGGCGCGCCTTGCGTGAACACAGGGAGCTGGCGCTGAATCTGGACAACGCCGCTGTCCGTCCTTCGGGCGCCGCCAGTGTCCTCGAACACCTTGTCCTGGACAATCCGCGCGCCGAACCGCTTAGCCGAGCGTCGCAGCGCATCGCCATAGAGCTTGTCCTCCGCATGGGAACCGACGACCAAAAACCATCTGCGCCACTGCTTCCACACGAGATACTGCGCCAGAGCGTCGGCCAGCATCGAGCGCGTTGGAGCAATATGAATCACATTGGCGCGGCAGTCTTCCTCCCGTAATCGATCGTCGGTCGCGCCGACATTGAAGAACAACACCTTGCGCGGAGATCCTGCGTCGGCGGCATTGAGGAGTTCGCCCGCCGGCAGATCGGCGACTACCAGCGAGATGCCGCGCTCTGCCAGCGCAACGGTCGCAGCCGAGGCGTTGCCCTCTCCTGCGAGCGGGACGTCTTCCAGCGAGAACTGCTGATTGAGGAACCGTCCCGTCGTGTTGTTGTCGTCGATTGCGAGCCGCGCACCAGCTATCCCATCGTCCTTGGCTGACGTTTGGACTAGTGACAGGGTTGATTTCGGGTCAGAGCGGCGCAAATAGCCGATGTTGATCTCGGCTGCACTGGCGCAAGCTGACATCCACGCGAACAGGAAGGTCCCTGCTAACAGGAGGCGGATCAACGAAGCACTCCGGTCGGGTCGCTCTGAGCCGCCTTGGTACAAACGGCCATGCTTTGTTTAAACCATGATCTTATGCTTTGCACGGCTCCGCTCTCTGGGGCCGTTGCTGAAGACGAGAGCTTAGCTCACGAAAGCGCGATAGCAGAGCCAGCCCGCAAGTCCGATACATGCGGTCCAGACGATGGCGATCACAAGTGCAGCGGTACGGCTCACGGGCTGGTCCTGCGCCGATGCTGCCACCGCCCGATGTTCCGCCATAATCTCTGGGGGAATCAATTTGACGACGATCAGAATGCCTAAGGGAACGATGATGATGTCGTCCATGTAGCCTAGGATGGGCACGAAGTCAGGAATCAAATCAATGGGCGAGAGTGCATAGCCAGCAACGCAAATAGCCAGCGCCTTGGCATACCACGGCACGCGAGGATCGTGCGCCGCGCAATAGATCGCGAGCACGTCTCGTTTGATGAGAAGCGCCCAATATCTCGCTCGTTGACTCATTGTGCTATGGTCTGCCCATGCTTCAAACACGTCAACGATATCTCTGATTGTCCCAAGACGTTTTGTCCCACACCCCGCCAAGCGAGCAGATGTGGGTTGAAAAGATCGGCGGATGCCCGCCGTTGTCCGACGGTCGGCATTTGCATCGGGCGGGAGCTATGGCATCGTCTTCGCATGTTTCCCATGTTGGGTTTTGCGTTTGCCTGCGTCATCACGCTTGCCGCCCAAACGAGCGCGACGGCCGAGGATCGCATCCGTCTGGCGGTGCAAAGGACGGGCACCCTGGCGTGGGAGCTTGACGTCATCAGGACGCACGGCCTCGATCGCAAGTTTGATCTTGCCATCGAAACCGTCGAGCTCGCCTCGACGGAAGCCGGCAAGATCGCACTCAAGGGCGGCTCAGCTGATCTTATGCTGTCGGATTGGTTGTGGGTCGCGCGCGAGCGTTCGCTCGGCGATAATCTCGTGTTTTATCCCTCGTCGAGCACGCTCGGCGCGGTGATGGTGCCCGCGCACTCTTCGATCCGTGAGATCGTCGGTCTCCGGGGCAAGAAGCTTGCTGTTGCCGGCGGCCCGCTCGACAAAAGCTGGCTGCTGCTGCAGGCGCTGGCGCGCCAATCCGGATTGGATCTCAAGAAACAGACAACTGTCGTCTACGGCGCGCCGCCACTCCTGTCGGAGAAGGCGCTGCAAGGCGAGATCGACGCCACGCTGACGTTCTGGAATTTCTGCGCTGACCTCGAAAGCAAGGGCTACCGGCGTGCCATTGCGATGGATGACGTCGTGAAAGGTCTCGGAGCGAGGGGGCCGGTCGCGCTCGTCGGCTACACATTCGACGGCACGTGGGCCGTGCGCAACCGATCCACGGTGGAGCGCTTCCTCGCCGCCGCCCGTCAGGCCAAGGACATCCTTGCTTCGTCGCAACCCGAATGGCAGCGGCTGGCGCCGCGCATTCGCATCAGCGACGCGACTGCGCTTGCGATCTACCGCCAGCGCTACGGTGAAGGCATCGTGCGCCGGCCGTTCGCCGACGAGGAGGCGGACGCACGCGCCCTCTATCTCGTGCTCGCCGAGATCGGCGGGGCGGAGCTCGTCGGCCCGGCACGCGAGCTTCCCGCGGGAACCTTCTACCGGCCGGCCGCCGCGGAGTGAGCATGGGCATGCGGCTGGTCTCGCTCGCGCTCTTGATCGCGGCCTGGTACGTCGGCTCGCAATTGGCCGGGGCACGCCTGCTTCCCGATCCCCAAGCCGTGGCGCTGGCCATCGTCGATGAAGCGCGCTCGGGCGCGCTCGCCTTCAATCTCGGCGCGACGCTCGCGCGCGTCGCGGTCGCGTTCGTCATCGCCATGGCGCTTGGCTCGCTGATCGGCCTTATCATGGGCCGGTCGCGGATCGCCGACCGGCTCGGCGACCCCTGGCTGATCGTGCTGCTCAACCTGCCGGCGCTGGTGATCATCGTGCTCGCCTATGTCTGGGCGGGTCTCACGGAAACCGCAGCCATCGCAGCCGTGGCGTTGAACAAGCTTCCGATCGCGACCGTGACTGTGCGCGAAGGCGCTCGCTCGCTGGACCATGCTCTCGACGACATGGCGCAGGTATTTCGCATGGGAGCGTGGACGCGCCTGCGCCACGTCGTATTGCCGCAGCTCGCGCCTTATCTCGCTGCCGCCGCCCGCTCCGGCTTGTCGCTGGTTTGGAAAATCGTGCTCATTGTCGAACTGCTTGGGCGGCCGAACGGTGTCGGTTTCGAGATCGGGGTCGCGTTTCAGCTGTTCGACGTCACGCGCATCCTGGCCTATGCTCTCGCCTTCATCGCCGTCATGCTGGCAATCGAAACGTTTCTGGTGCAGCCGCTTGAACGACATGTCGCCCGCTGGCGCCCGAGGCCGGCTTGACGTCAACATCAAGCAAAAGTCTTTTCGCGCCGCCTCCGGCGGGAAGCTCCACGTGCTCGGCGAGCTTGTGTTCAGCCTTCGCAGCGGAGAACTCGCCGCGCTGGTCGGGCCGTCCGGGTGCGGGAAGACCACGCTGCTGCGGATCGTCGCGGGGCTCGACCGTGATTTCGATGGCCACGTTGCGATCCCCGCCCATGGCACGCTTGCCATGGTGTTCCAGGAGCCACGCCTGTTACCATGGCGCACGGTCGAGCAGAACGTGCGGCTCGCCGCCCCGCGGGCGAGCGATGCCGGGCTCGAGATGCTGTTCCAGACGCTCGGCCTCGAGGCTCATCGCGACCACTATCCCGGCGAACTTTCGCTCGGGCTCGCCAGGCGGGTGGCGCTGGCGCGCGCTTTCGCGGTCAAGCCCGATCTGCTTCTCCTCGACGAGCCGTTCGTGTCGCTCGACGACGCACTTGCAGCACGACTGCGTGAAGAGCTTGCCGAGCTCGTCAACCGCCGACCCGTCACCACGCTGCTGGTGACGCACAACGTCGAGGAGGCCATCGGGCTTGCCGACCGGCTGCTGCTGCTGTCGATCGGTCCTGCACGGATTGTCGCCGATGTTGCGGTCGCGCGGCCGCGCGCGGCGCACACGCCGGCGGAGCTCGCAGCGCTGCGCCACGAGATCGCGCGGCGGCTCAATCAGCCGTTTTCCCGGGAAAATCTCTGAGGACCAATTTGCTGTATCCGCGGCAAAGAAACGGCCCGACGCTGTGGCTTCAAGTGTATCCCGGTGGCCACATTGCCAAATCTTTCGACACGGCTTTTTAAGACCATTGTGAGAGTCGATACGGAAAGTTCGGCAATTTGCGTGGTGCACCAGTGTCATGCAGGGGATGCGTGGCACGGCAGCATTTCGGCAACGGTTCCCAAAAAGGTCGATCCTTGGACGATGAGACGGCGCAATTGCCTCGACCCCGTCACCATTGGACGTAGCATTTGATCCATTGACCAGGTGAGGTTCAGCGGAACGGTCTGCTAACCCCACGGCGCCTGGGGGGCGATGGGAGTTTACAAATGAGCAGCAAGTGGACGAAGTTTGCGGCAGCCGGTGCGCTGTCGCTTTGTACAGCAGTCCCGGCTCTGGCCGGCTCTGTGACCCAACCAGGTGAAACTGTGGGCCTAAACGTGGGCGCACCGCTTCCTCAGGGGTGGTACGCCATCAACACCG
>VAZM01000193.1:8879-14416 GCA_005883135.1 Alphaproteobacteria bacterium | reverse complement strand
AGGATTCGACCGACTTCGTTCCGATCCTCGATCCGGTGACGAGCACGGCGAGCGAGGTCCTCCATCCGGTGCGCGATCCCGACACGCCATCCTCAAAGTCGAATGCGATGGCGCCGTCGGCCGTCTGGGGACCCGATCCCATCTGGGACAGCAAGACGCTCAACCATAATCCGATGTTCGATGAGAAGGGCCGCATCTGGTTCACCGCGCGCATCCGTCCCAATGACAATCCGGCCTACTGCAAGAAGGGCTCGGAGCATCCCTCCGCAAAGGTGTTCCCGATCGACAGCGGCGGGCGGAATCTCTCATTTTACGACCCGGCGACAGGCAAGTTCACGCTGATCCACACCTGCTTCCCGACGCATCACCTCAACTTTGCCGCGGACGCCAACAACACGTTGTGGACCAGCGCCGGCGTCGTCGGGCCGGGCGTGCTCGGATGGTTGAATCGGAAAATGTACGAGGAGAGCGGTGACGAGGTGAAGTCGCAGGGCTGGACGCCGTTCGTCCTCGACACCAATGGCAACGGCAGGCGCGACGAGTGGGTCGAGCCCAATCAACCGCTCGATCCGACCAAGGACAAGCGCATCGCGGTGAACAATTACAGCGTGGCGGTCAGTCCCGCCGACGGCGCGGTCTGGGGCAGCGTGTTGGGCTATCCCGGCGGCGCCGTGCGCGTTATGCCGGGCGACGATCCGACCCACACTGCGCTTGCCGAATATTATGAGGTGCCGGCGCCCGGCTTCGGGCCGCGCGGCGGCGATGTCGATACGAACGGCGTGTTCTGGATATCACTGGCGAGCGGCCATCTTGGCAGCTTCGACCGGCGCAAGTGCCAGGGCCCGCTCAACGGGCCGAATGCGACCGGCAAGCACTGTCCCGAGGGCTGGACGCTCTACCAACTGCCCGGTCCCCAATTCCGCACGGTGAGCGAGCCCGGCAGCGTCGAGGGAAGCTACTACGTGTGGGTCGATTGGTTCGACACGTTCGGGTTCGGCCGCAACGTGCCGTTCGCCATGGGCAATCTCAACGACGCCATCTATGCCCTGGTGGACGGGCGGCTCGTCACGCTGCGCGTGCCATACCCGATGGGCCTATTTGCCAAGAACGTCGACGGGCGCATCGACGACGCCAATGCCGGTTGGAAGGGCCGCGCGCTATGGACGACGACGGGCACGCGCACGTTCTATCACAACGAAGGCGGCAAGGGTTCACGCCCGCAGGCGGTCAAAATCCAGCTCCGCCCCGATCCGCTCGCGCGCTGAAGCGAAGTCGAACGTGCGGCGGATCGACGAGCGTGGCGGAGATCGCCCATAGGCCATCGGGCCACGTGAGCTTGACGAACTGGATCGGCAATCCGTCAAGTTATTTGCAATCGGCAAAGGTTTCGGCGGCGACCCCGACCTGCACGATCCGAGGCTTGTCCACCCCAGCGACACCCACATATTTGAAGACCCGGTCATCGATTTCGCGCTTGCGACTGTCTTGGACAACAATTTTCTTGTCGCCGCTGAGTAGGGGCCAAAACGCCGATGCCTGGGGTTGCTTTGCCGGGTCCGGGCTGAATGTGAAGTCGATCCCTGTATTGGTGAAGGAAACGCGACCCGAGGAGTCGGTGATCTAGAATTCTTGAGCGACAGATTTCTCGGCGACGTTTTTCAGAATCGCGTCAATATCATTCTTCTTCATTCCCGCCATCTCCGCCGACGCGACGAGGTGGGCGGCAAGGAGCGCTTCGGCAACCATGTGGCGGGAGGCGAGGCCTTCGCAGCCGGCAGCTCGCACGATCGAACTGCCGGCGCAGGCCACAGTCATCACGACAACTATCGCAGCGACATTTCGCTGAACGTGCATGGTACGCTTCCTTCACTCTTGCTATTGATCGGGTAACAAGCTCGCCCGCGCGATCATCACGCACGTGCTCAACACGGCGGCGGCGGGGCGTCGACGAGCTTGGCGGAGATCGCCCGCAGCCCATCGGGCCACGTGAGCTTGGTGAAGTCGACCGGCTGATCCGTGAGCTTTTCCTCGCGTGCCCAGTGGCTGAGCGAGCAGAAGTCGTCGTAATAGACCTTGTCGAGCGCCAGCGGCCGCGTGTTCGTGTCCCATTGGTCGCGCGTGGCCTTCTCGCTCAGATCCAACTTGGCCTTGGCATAGGCCGCAACCGCCGGGAAATCCTTCTCGGCGAGGTCGCGGCCCTTGATCGTTGCGCGCAGCCAGCGGGTGGCGATGTCTTTGCCTTCCGCCGAGGCGAGCCATTCCGGCCGGGCGCCGGCCACCAAATAGCCCTGGACGTAACCGGTCGCGTCCGAGAGCTGATGCGCTTTGTCGGGACAGATTTCGAGGGTGCGCGAGCCGATCGGTTGCCAAATGAAGAACGCCGCGATCTCGCCGCCGCACAGCGCCGCGGGCAGCACCTGGGTGTCGAGATTTTTTACCGTGACCTTGCTGGCGTCCACACCGTTCTTCTTCAGGTACTCCGAGATGAACCATGAGCCGGTCGACCCGACCCGCGTGGCGATCGTCTTGCCGACCAAATCCTGCGGCTTGGCGATCTCTTTTGCCGCGATCACCACGTAGCCTTTGGCGTCGCGCTCGATGGCGGCGATGGTGCGATAGTTGCCGTTGCTGCGGAAGAAGTACTGCACGCTCGGCAGATCTCCGGTCATGACGATGTCGCCCTGCCCGGTCTGGAAACTCTGGAACGCGGTGGTGCCGGAGGGGAACAGCCGGTAGGTGACGTCGAGCCCTTCCGCCTTGTAGAGGCCGCGTTCGAGCGCGAGCCAGATCGAGTCGTTGTTGACCGACGGCTGCCCGAATAGCGTCATCTTCAGGGGCGTTTGCGCGCCCGCGGGCGTTGCCAACGCGGCCGCGGCGATCGCGACTGCGGCTATCATCGTCGTCTTTCCAGCCATGGCGGCCCTCCAAGATTGGCGTTGATCCGTTCCGTCCAATCGCCGCGTCACGTCACGGCGACGAACGACATGAAGCGAGCGAGCGTGCGCGCGACAAGAAAGCGGAAGATGCGGTCGAATACGAATCCGAGCAAGCAGATCGTGAGCAGCGCGACGAAGATTCGATTCGTCTGCAACAGCATCGATGATTTCTGCAACAGATAGCCGATGCCGGAGTCGGCGGCGAGAATCTCCGCCGGAATGATGCTCATGAACGAAGAGGCCATCGCCACGCGCATGCCAGTCACGATGTACGGCGCTGCGGACGGGATGACGACTAGGACGAAGATCTGCAACTGGTTTGCGCCGAGGCATTCGGCAGCGCGCTGGCGCGCGATCGGCGCGCGCCAGACCCCGGCGATGGTATTGACGAGGACGATGAAAAACGTGCCCCAGAAGATGAGGAAGTATTTGGAAAGCTCGCCGATGCCGAACCAGATGACCGCGATCGGAATCATCGCGGTCGGCGAGAGATAGCGCATGAGCTCGATAATCGGGTCGAGCAGGTCGTGCAGGAGCTGCAGCCGGCCGAGCAGTACGCCGAACACGATGGCGGCCAGCGATCCGAATGCGAAGCCGACCAGCACGCGCGACATGCTGATCGATACGTCGGCGAGGATCTCGCCGCTGAGTATCATGGGAATCGCGGTGCGGATCACCTCGAGCGGCGGCGGAATGAGGAACGGATTGAAAATGAATGTCGACAGCACCTGCCAAGAGAGAAAGGCGATCGCGATCGAGCCGGCGGTCAGGAGGACCCCCCGGCCCGGCACGGCGGCAAAATTGCGCAATGACCTCGGCCGGCTTACCCTTGCTGATCTCCGCCACGCTCATCCTTTCCGCCACCAGGGGACCTCAATGCGCCGCGCGCTCCTCCGCGCGAGCGATGTCCGGCGCCAGCAGGCGCTCGATGTCGTTGAAGAGGCGCGCGACTGCCGGGTCGGCGAGATCGCGCGGGCGCGGCAGATCGAGGTCGATGATTTTCGAGATGATCGAGCACGGCCCGGCCGACATGATTCCGATCCGGTCGCCGAGCGTGATCGCCTCGGCGATGTCGTGAGTCACGAACACGATGGTCTTTCCGGTGCGCTGCCAGATTTCCAGCAGCACCGCGTGCATGCGTCGGCGCGTGAGCGCATCGAGCGCGGCGAACGGCTCATCCATCAAGAGGACCGCGGGCTCGACCGCGAGCGCCCGGGCAATCTGCAGGCGCTGGCGCATGCCGCCCGAGAGTTGCGCCGGAAACTTGTTGCGGTGCCGATCAAGGTCGACCATGCGCAGATAGTTGTCGATGATTCCCGCCCATTGCGCTTTCGGCACCTTACGCACGCGCAAGCCGAACCGGACGTTCTCCTCGACATTGAGCCAGGGAAACAGCGCCGATCCGGCGTCCTGGAAGAACATGACGCGGTCGCGGCCGGCACCGCGGACCGGCGCGCCGCGGCAACTCACCGAGCCGGCACTCGGCCGCTCGAAGCCCGCGAGCACGTTGAGCAACGTCGATTTGCCGCAACCGGAGGGGCCGAGCAGACAGAGAATCTCGCCGTCTGCGACCTCGAGGTCGACGCCATCGAGGGCGACATAGGGCTCGGGCGCCGCCGGGAAGACTTTCCGAACCTTGTCGAGCTGCAACATTCTTGCCCTCCAGTCGAGCGCAAGACCTGATTTCGCGAGGCAAAACGTTAGGTTTCCCCGCGATCGGTGTCAACGAAACGAGGCATCGCGGGCATGTCAGCCCACAGCGCCGAACTCCTTGTCAAGGCTGTGGGCCGCGCGATTAAATGCGCGCGCATTCCGTCGTTTTTCCATCCAGGAGGTGGCGTATGGCCGACGCGAAGCCGATCGCGCCGATTCGCATCGGCGGCACCGACATTCATTATGCGCAGGGCATGCGCGCCGGTCCCTGGCTGTTCTTCACGGGGCACGAGGCGAGCGATTTCGAGCGCGGCATCGCCACGGTGGTCGCCGGCAAGCCCGGCCTGCCGCTCGATGGACAGGCGCGCTATCGCCGCGAGGCCGATTACGTCCTGGCGCGGCTTGCCAAGCTCATTGCTGCGGAAGGAGGCGACCTGCGCCACATCGTGCGCGTCGATCAGTATTACCCGAGCGCGCTTGCGGTGAATCCCTACCAGCGCGCGCGCAAGGCCTTGCTGAAGGACTACGTGCCGCCGAGCACGTCCGTGCTCATGGAGGAACTGCTGGTGATCGGCGCCAACGTGGACCTTTCCATGTTGGCGGTCCTGCCGGGCGAGGGCCGCGAGCCGCAGCCGGCGCGCGCGGGCGGCGTGCCGGTGCCGCAGCATTCCGGCTTCATTCCATCTCTGGTCTGCGGCGACTACGTGTTCGTCGCCGGACAGATGCCCAACAATGAGGCGATGACCGCGCTCGAGCCCGCCGCCTATCGCGCGCCCAATGCGGTGTGGAACGGCACCGACATTCGCTTGCAGTCCGAGTTCATCATCACAGGCCGGCTCAAGCCCGCGCTTGAAGCGGGCGGCAGTTCACTCGCCAACGCCATCAAGGCGCAGGTCTATCTGACCGACATCAACGATCTGCCGGAATTCATGGACGTATGGAATGGCT
>VAZM01000193.1:0-8847 GCA_005883135.1 Alphaproteobacteria bacterium | reverse complement strand
GCGCGATGGGCGAAAGATCCGCAAGGAGATCATCGAGCACAAGCCCTCGCAGGCGATGCGGCTCGGACCCGCGGCGGTGCGCACGGGCGACCTCTTGTGCCTTTCCGCGCTCTATGCCGCCGACGCGAACGGCGCGCTGCCTGGCGCGCCGTCGGGCCTGCGCTATTTCGGCGCGCCGGTGCAGCACCAGATGCGCGCCGTGCTCGACGCAGCCGACGCGATCGCACGCGCCGGGGGAAGCTCGCTCGCCAACGTCGTGCGCGCGCACCATTTCGTCGGCGACCTGAACCTCGCCTATCCCGCGCTGCGGGTATGGAACGAGCGGCTCGCAGGCGCGCCGATCCCGTTCGGGGTGGTGCGCATGCCGACGCCGATGCCGACCCCGGGCTGCGACGTTATCGTGGACGCCTGGATTTATTGCCCTGGCGGCTGAATGCCCTCGTAGGGCGCAATAAGCGAAGCACATTGCGCCGTCTGGATTTGGTATGCTCCATCCTGGTTTTCAGAAGGCCCTCGCCTACCTCACCAGCGACAATGTCCGCTCGCTGCTGACGGACCTCGTGGACAACAGCAGCCCGACCGGGAACGAGATCGGCGTCGCGCAATATCTCACCGCGCGCATGCGCCGCATCGGCATGGACACCAATCTGCCGCTCGTCGACGCCGGGCGGCCTAACGCGGTCGGGCACCGGCGCGGACGCGGCGATGGGCTCAACCTCCTGTTCACCGGCCACATGGACACGTCCTATTCCGGCGCCGAGGAGCATCTCGCCGGGGAAGGATTTCAACCCAAGGCGGTTTACCGCGACGGCTGGGTCTGGGGCCTCGGTGCCAACAACATGAAAAGCGGACTCGCCGCGGCGCTGAGCGCGATCGAGGCGATCGCCGCGGCCGGCATCGAGCTCGCGGGCGATATTTCATTCGCCGGCGTGGTCGGCGAGATCGAGAAGACCGCGGTCGAGGAATTCCAAGGCGTTGAATATTCCGGCTACGGCATCGGCACGCGTCATCTCGTCACCCACGGCGGCACCGCTGATTTCGCCCTATTGGCCGAGCCGACCGGCCTCAAGATCGCGATCGCAAACATGGGCGTCGTCTGGCTGCGCATCACCGTGCGCGGCACTGTCGCGCATTCCGCGCTCGCCAATCGGCCGGACGTGGTCAACGCGATAGCCGTGATGCACGAATTGCAGAGCGATATCGCGCAATGGGCACGCGATTACGAAGCCCAACATGAATACATGGGCGAGCACGCCAACGTGACGATCGCCGCGATCCGCGGCGGGGCGCCGTGGCGATTGTCGCGCAATCCGCACGATTGCAATCTCTACCTGGACATTCGCACTGTGCCCGGCCAGAGCATCGAGGACATCAAGCGCGACCTGCGTCGCGTGCTCCGCGCCTTCGCCGAGCGCAAAGGTATCCCCGAGCCGGAGATGCACATTTATGTCACCGATCCACCGCTGCTGCTTGACCGCGAGCTAGCCGTGGTGGAGGCGCTTGGCAGGGCGCGGCAGGCCGTGACCGGCGAGGCGCCGAGCTTCATCATCCGCCGGCCCGGCGCCGATGCCGTGCATCTTACGGCCTATGGCGTGCCCTGTGTCATTTTCGGCCCCGGTGGGCGCATGCATCCGGATGCGCGCGGAGCCGGCATGCACGCGTTCGGCGAGCACGTACTGGTGGAGGATTGCGTGACCGCCGCGAAGGTCTATCTTGCGCTCGCCCTCGACCTGTGCAGCCGAAACGCGGCATGATGCACGACATGCGGGACAAAAACGTAATGCAATGGGTTCGCTTGCCGCTCGCGGTTTTCGCCTGCCTCCTCGCGCTGTGGTCGGCGGCGACGGCACAGAGCTACCCGAACCGGCCGATCACCTTTGTCGTGCCGTTCGCGCCGGGCGGGCTCAGCGACGTGCCCGCGCGGGTATTGGGCGCGATCATGCAGGAGAAGATGGGCGCCTCGATCGTGGTCGAGAACAAGACCGGCGCCTCGGGCGTCGTCGGCGCCACCTCGGTCTGGCGGGCAGAGCCGGACGGTTACACGCTTTTGATCAATGCGCTCGCCGACGTGCAAAATCTACACTACATCAAGGTGCCCTATGATCCGATCACGGATTTCAGTTTGATCGGCAAAATCACCGATGGTCCGCCGCTCGTGCTCGTGGTCAACGGCAATCTGCCCTACAAATCGCTGGCGGAGCTGATCGCCGACGCCAAGGCCAATCCCAACAAGCTGAGCTTCGGCACCTCGGGACCGGCGACCTCGCCGGCGATCGCGCTGACGCAACTCAACCACGCCGCAGGCACGAAAATCGTCGACGTGCCATATCGCGGCTCGGGTGAGGCGGCCAACGCGGTTGCGACCGGCGCGGTGCAAGGGACGTTTACGTTCTTCACTTCCGCGAAGCCCCTCGTCGATGCCGGCAAGGTGCGGGTGCTCGCGATCGCGGGCAAGGATCGCATCGTCGCCTGGACGGACGTCCCGACCATGCAGGAATTGGGCTACGCCAACTTCAATCACAGCGGCTTCGTCGGCCTGGCGGGCCCGCCGAAATTATCGCCGCAGATCGCCGCTCTGCTCAACAAGGCGCTCAACGAAGCGATCCACTCCGACGCCTTCAAGGCGCGAATGGAGGCGCTCGGCATGACCATCCCTGCGGCCGACACCAACACGCCGGAGAATTTTGCCGCCTTCATGCGCGCGGAAAACGCGCGCCAGGCGGAGCTGGCGAGTTTGACCGGCCACGATCCCATGGCGCCGAAACAATAAGCGAAGCGCGTGGACCGGTTGCTGGGGCGTAGTCCTCGTACGACATCGCGCCGCGCGCGGAGCTAACCCTGCACGGAATACCCGCCGTCGACCGTGATCGCTGCCCCGGTCACGAAATCCGAGGCCGCGCCCGCCAGAAAAACCGCAATCCCGGCGAAATCCTTCGGCTCGCCCCAGCGGCCGGCGGGCGTACGCGCCATCACAGTCTCGTTCAGGCCGGCGATCTCGCGCCGGGCTTGCCGCGTCAGGTCGGTATCGATCCAGCCCGGCAACACCGCATTGACCTGGATGTTCTCCTTCGCCCAGGCGGTCGCGCAGGCGCGCGTGAACTGCACGATGCCGCCCTTGCTCGCCGCGTAGGCGGGCGCGAAGCCGGCGCCGAAAATCGACATCATCGATCCGATATTGATGATCTTGCCGCGTCCCGCCTTCTTCATGTGCGGATAGGCGGCATGCGTGCAGATGAACGCGCTGGTGAGATTGGTATCGATCACAGTGTGCCATTCGGCCGTGCTCAGCGTGTCGGGCGACTTGCGGATGTTGGTCCCAGCGTTGTTGACGAGAATATCGAGGCGGCCGTGACGCGCCGCCGCTTGATCGACCAGCGCACGGCAGGAGGTCTCGCTCGTCACATCGACCGCGGCGAACTCGGCGTTGCCGCCGGCCCGCGCGATGCGCTGCACAGCCGTTTCGCCCTTTTCGGTATTGCGCCCGGCCAGCACCACGATGGCGCCGGCCGAGGCGAGACCTTCCGCCATTCCGAGTCCAATGCCGCCATTGCCGCCGGTGACGATTGCGACGCGGCCGGAAAGATCGAACAAGCTCATTGCATTCCCCTGAGCGGCGACGCCGGTTGTGTGCGATAGGTGACTTAGTGTTCCGGGTTTCAAAATGCTCCGTGGGAGCGCGTCAATAGCTGGACTTGATTGTTCGCTCCGCGGATGACGTGGCCCTATTAGTAGCTCGTTACCTTGAATTCGTCGCCGAATTCGCGGTCGCCGTCCACCCAAATGCCAAGACCGACGGGCCTTGACCCGCAGGTCGCGGGCCGCGAGAGTCCCCTCGTCGTCTTCGCCTGACCTTCGCCGCGCCGCAGGTTCCCATGAAGGTTCTATTCGTTCACCCTGGCCCATTGCTCTACACGAATGTCTTCCTTCGGCTCGAGCCGTTGGGTCTCGAACTCGTGGCGGAGGCGGCCCGCCGCGCCAAGCACACCGTCCGGCTCCTCGATTTGCAGGTCGAAAGTCACGCCGACTACCACCGCATGCTCGCCGAGTGGCAGCCGGACTTCATTGCGTTTTCCTGCAACTATCTCGCCAATGTGCCGGAGATCGTCGATCTGGCCAAGGCTGCGAAATGCGCTCTGCCCCGCGCTTTCATCTGCGTCGGCGGCCACAGCGCCTCCTTCATCGCCACCACCATTCTGGAACACGGCGAGGGCGCGATCGACTGCGTGCTCAAGGGCGAAGGCGAGGCAGGCATCGTCAAGCTCCTCGAAGCGGTCGCCGGCGACCGCGGTGCGATCGTCAAAGTGCCCGGCGCCGTCACCGCGGACGGCGAGGGCCCTCGCCCTGGATTCGTCGAGCACCTCGACGAGATCCGGCCCGCGCGCGATCTCGTGCGCAAGCGCCGCAAATATTTCATCGGCGTGCTCGATCCCTGCGCCTCCATCGAATTTTCCCGCGGCTGCCCCTGGGACTGCTCGTTCTGCAGCGCTTGGACGTTCTACGGCCGCAGTTATCGACTGCTCAGCCCGGAATGCGTCATCGAGGACCTCGCCTCCATTCGAGAGCCGGGCCTTTTCATCGTCGACGACGTTGCATTCGTCCAACAACGGCACGGCCTTGCAATCGGCGAAGCCATCGCTCGCAAGGGCATCCGCAAGAACTTCTACCTTGAGACGCGCGGCGACGTGCTGCTGCGTCACAAGGAGGTGTTCCAGTTCTGGAAGAAGATCGGCCTCACCTACATCTTTCTCGGCCTCGAGGCGCTCGACGAGGAGGGATTGCGAAAGTTTCGCAAACGCATTCCGCTCGGGCGCAATTTCGAGGCGCTCGAATTCGCCCGCTCGCTGGGCGTCGAAGTGGCCATCAACCTCATCGCCGATCCGGATTGGGATGAAGAGCGCTTCCGGGTCGTGCGCGAGTGGTGCATGAACGTGCCGGAGGTGGTGAATATCAGCATCAATACGCCCTATCCCGGCACGGAGACGTGGCTCACCGAGCAACGCCGATTGCAGACGCGGGACTATCGCTTATTCGATATCCAGCACGCCGTGCTGCCGACGAAGTTGCCGCTTGCGACGTTCTATCGCGAACTCTTGCACACGCAGCGGGTGCTCTACCGCAAGCATATGACGTGGTGGACGGCACCGATGTTTGCCGGCGTGCTCGCCCGCAATCTCCTGCGCGGCCAGACCAACTTCATGCGCGGCATCATGAATTACAGCAAGGTCTACAACGTCGAGAAGATGCTCTCGGATCATGCCCGGCCAGTGCATTACGAATTGCCGTTGCCGCCGCGCGCGGCGATGGATGGCCGGGATGCCAAAGCCGCTCAGCTCTACATTCATGCGCCGCGCGGCCGCGCCGGCCGCAGCATCGACGATTCCACCGAGCACTTCGTCGAAGCGACGCGCATGGGCGCTTCCGGCTAAGAGAAAATCGTCTGCGCCGTTGCGCGCACGCCTGCATTCTCTTGCGTCTCGTCAATGCGCGGTTGCCGCAACTTGGGCGCCCTGCGCTCGCCGCCTGCGCTGACTGTGAATCCACGGCTTGCTGGATCTGCCGCGCATGGATTCCCTCGCCGCCTTGAGCGCGACCGGACCGACGTTCGCGAGGAACACCTTTTCGTGGGTGCGCGAGAGCATCGCGATGGCTTGCTTCAACGAGAGCCACTTCACAGCCTTGATGTCGCTCATCGGCTCGCGCATGGGTCCGCCGGTAACGCGCATGTGCCAAAACTGCACGAGCTTCATCCGGCCATCAACGGAATAAAGCATGGAGCCAAGGAAACCCTGCACCGAAACCTGATGCCCGGTTTCTTCGAACACCTCTCGTTTGGCGCCGGCAAGCGCGGGCTCACCGGGATACAGTTTTCCCTTCGGCAGTACCCATGACTTGTCCCGTCGCAATCGCACGATTGCGATGCGGGGTCGGGAGCCGTCGCGTAAGACAATTCCGCCCGCGGCCAGAACCGGCGCGGCGGCCTCGATGGAATCGGCCATGTCAATGCCAACGGGTATGAACGCGCGCGGGGGAAGCGGCCGCTCGCGCTTGCTCGCCCAAAAGGGCGACCCACATTGCACACAGTGCCGCCGTAAGAACCCCCGTGGTTACGGCTGCCCAGCCCATGCTGTACCTCCGACTCGCGTGAAAGAGCACGACGCGTTTCTCTTCAGGGCGCGCCGCGCATGCTCGCTCGGTTATACTTAACGCCGGGTTAACGTACCGAACCTACGGCCGCAGTGGCGAGCGCGGGTGTGAGGCAGTCATATTGCGCGCTGCGCACCACGCAAATCCCGCAAGCGAATTAAAGAACGTGCCGTAATTTGCGGCGCGCGCGCTTCCAGATATTCTAGCGCATGCCGCAGCAGCCCATGTTTACCGAATAGTCACGGTACCGCGGCTACCACTACGACATGGTTCATCGCAGCCGAGAACCGGGCGCGGAATGTCCAGCCTGTCGCCGCCGAATGGCGCCGATGGACCGCAAACCCATTGTCAGCACCGATTGCCTGGTCGACGTGACCTATATTTGCGAGTGGTGCGGCATGGAAACAAAGCGCGCCGTCAGAGAGCAGGCAAAACTCTCGCACGCCCGCGCCGGCGGACGACACGATCTGTCACGTAGCGTTGGCCGCTAGACAATTGTCCCAAGAGAACGCGCACGCGGCCCACGCCGTTGCGGGTTGACCATGCACCGCCGGCGGCGCGTCGCGATCAAGCTCGCGCCGACGAGGTGATCAAAATAAGCGAGCGGCACCGTTCAAATCCGCGGCGCCGCCCCGGCCTGGGATCCCGCCTCACGTGGATTTAGCAAACCCGTAGAGGACCGCGGGATTGTCGACCAGGATGGCCGTGCGTTGCGCCGGATCCGGCGCCCATTCCGCCAGCAGGTCGAAGAGGACCGCGTCGTTCGGCTTTTCCTTCTCGGTCGGATGCGGCCAGTCGCTCGCCCACACCACCCGCTGCGGCGCGGTTTTGACGTAGGCGCGCGCGACCGGCACGGTATCGGCGTAGCTCGGCGCGCCGATCTTGCTGTCCTGATAGGCCCCTGACAGCTTGACCCAGGTCTTGCCTTTGTCGATCAGCTTGCTGATCGTCTTGAAGCCCGGATTGTCGAGCGCGTTGGGTTGCGCGAGACGGCCGAGGTGATCGAACACGATCGGCGAAGGAACGCGCAGCAACAGATCTTCGATGCCGGCGATTTGCTCGCCCTTCATGTGGATCTGAATATGCCAGCCGAGGTCGTTCACCCGCTTCGATAGCGGCTCGATCATCTCGACCGTCGTGGCGCCCGCCTGCACCAGATTGAAGCGGATGCCGCGGATGCCGAGATCATTCATGCGCTTGAGCTCCGCATCGGCAACGCTCGTGTCGACGACGGCGACGCCGCGGGCAGTCTCGCCGATCTGCGCCATGGCATCGAGCGTGACGCGGTTGTCGGTCCCGTAGGTCGAGGGCGTCACGATGACGTTGCGCGTCGTGCCGATGCGCTTCTGCAGCAGCTTGTAATCGGCGACCAGGGCGTCCGGCGGCTTGAGCGTGGCCGACGGAGCAGTCGGATATTTGGCGTCGTAGATATGCATGTGGCAGTCACATGCGTTGGCCGGCGCCTGGAGCTTGGGGGCTTCGGTGCCGCTCGAATAGGGTACTTGCTGCGCACCGGCGGAGCGGATGCCGAGGGTGCTGGCAGCGCTCGTCATTGCCAGCGCGCCTGCCGCCTTCATGAAGTCGCGGCGGTCGGTCGACACGCGTTGCATGGAATTCCTCCCGTGGCCGAGCCAAGACGAGGGATCAAGCCGCGACTGCGGTTCTACACCCTCGCTAGGCTTTCAGTGGTTCGTTGTGCAGATAGGATGACAGCGGATCATCCTATTCCAATCTTTTGCTTCTGTCGTCCATGTTCGGGCGCGGCAGCGTTTTTGCGTGGGCGGTATGGTAATGTGCGGCTTGCGGTGCGAGGAAGGGATCTCATGAGGCGGCGCGAGTTCATCACGTTCGTCGGTGGCGCGGCGGCCGTTTGGCCGCTCGCAGCACGCGCCCAGCCCGAGCGAATGCCCCGCATCGGGGTGCTGGCTCCCACAATTCATGAAGGTGCGATCCTGCAGGGCTTGCGCGAGTTGGGGTATGTCCAGGGAAAGAACGTCGTTATCGAATACCGCCCTACCGACCGAACGGGCACTATTGCCGACTTCGCCGCTGAGCTTGTCCGTCTCAACGTCGACGTGATTATCGCGACGGGCTCGCAAGCAGTGCGCGCGGCCCGGCAAGCGACGCAAAGCATTCCCATTGTGATGACCGCCGCCAGCGACCCCATCGGCACCGGATTCGTCGCGAGCCTGGCTCGGCCGGGTGGAAACGTCACCGGCAACAGCCTTCTGTCCCCCGAGCTGAGCGGAAAGCGGCTGGCATTGCTCAGCGAAATCGTGAACGGTCTCTCGCGTGTCGCAGCGCTGTGATCCCGACGATCCGCCGGCCATGCTGTCGCTGCAAGAAACCGAGGCTGCGGCGCGGCAATTGCGCATGGAACTCACGTCCGTGGAGGCACGAAGTCCCGATGATTTGCACGCGGCCGTCACGTTCGCAACGAAGGCTCAGGCGCAAGCGCTCGTCATCCTTTCGGCGCCCATCATGACCATTTATGCCGGCCAAATCGCGGAGTTAGCGCGGGAGAATCGGCTGCCGGCGATTTACAATGGCAGTGAGTTTCCCAAAGCCGGCGGTCTGATGTCGTATGGACCGAACATCGACGATTTATGCCGGCGCGGCGCCGTTTACGTCGACAAGATTCTCAGGGGAACGAAACCCGCCGACCTTCCCGTGGAACAGCCGATCCAATTCGAGCTCGTCCTC
>VAZM01000559.1 GCA_005883135.1 Alphaproteobacteria bacterium | reverse complement strand
CTTCATCGGCACGGTCGGGCTGGATCGGCAGTTCGCGGGCATCGCGCCAATCCACGCCGCCGGCGCATCCGATCTCGTGCTGCGCAACGTCAATTCAGGTGCCTTTGAGGTTTACGACATCGCCAACAATCAAATCACGGGCGCCGCGCCCTTAGGTCAAGTCGGCTTGGGTTGGCAGCTCGGCGGCTTCGCCGCCCTTCCTCCGACCGCATCGACCGGGTCCGTGGACGGCTCGAGTCAGGCCGCGCAACTCGTGCAAGCGATGGCGGGCTTTGGTAGTGGTGCAGCCGACACCTCGAATGCCGTCTCGCTCGCGGCCGAGACGCCGCAGCAGCCGTTTCTGACGACGCCGCAGCACGCGTGAGGGCCGTCGTTTTCAGCCGGCGGGTCGGGGCGCTTATCCGATTCGCGCCTTACGTGATCTGCGCCGCGGAATAAAATCTGAAGCTCTAGAGAGGGTGAAATGGCAGAACACCCCCTTTGGATCGTCTCTGGAAAGCCCCGGCAAGTCCGGGGCTTCCTTTTGCTCTCGACTCAGGGACGTGCGTCGCAGCAACAACTGGCCGCTGATGTCTGCTTCGGGTCAGGAGCGGGCATCAGTCGCTTACTTAGCAATGTCCGCTTTACCCCTCAAAGCGGACACATCCGGTTGTGTCCGCTTAGTGCCAACGCTTAGTGCCAATAGCTGCCCATCAGCCCCGTTGCGATGATCTTATCGCGAGCGGAGCTAAAACAGTAGCTGCGCCGGGGATCGCTCCCCGGCGCGACCATCACCCCAAAAGCGGCTGCGCTATTTCACAGCAGCTACGCCGGCCACCGAGATCACGTCATCTTGCGATCCCGTGCCGCCGCTAACTCCAATCGCGCCGATGATCTTGCCACCCACCACTAGCGGATTCCCGCCGCGAGACATGATCACATCGTCCAGCGTTGGCAGATAGGCGAAGAAATCACCTTTCCCGAGTAGACGCTCAAACACCACTGTCGGTCGGCGATAACGCGCCGAAGTCCGCGCCTTGTGCTGCGATATCGATATGGAAGCAAATTGGCAGCCGTCCGCCTTCTCGAAATACACAAGATCTCCGGATGGTGCGACGACAGCGATGCACATGCCCTGCCAATTGCGCTTGGCTGCTTCAGCCGCGGCGGCAGCTGCCACCTTTTTGGCGGTCTCCAGAGTGATCGGCTCGCCGTAAGGCGTAACCGCCTGTGCGTCAGGCACGGCCTCGTTCGGATTGTTCGGATCGGGGGCCACCTGTGCAAAGGCACCGGTGCTTACAAGCAGTGCGAGGCTGATCGCGCTTACTGTGCGACTTAAACAAATCATCTCATCCTCCCTCGTGGCGTCCCCGCCGCTATGGCGCGGATACTCAACGGCATCAACTTAGCGGACCTGAGTGGGAGTGCCCAGACGGCTCGTTGGGCATGACGGCAAAGTTGAACCGCCGCAAGGGGAGATGGGTCATAACCGGACGAAGCGATACTTGGGAGCCGATACTTGGGAGCTATGTCCGCTTTGTCCCCGAAAGCGGAGAAACAGCAGACGTGTTGATATGTCCGCCTTGTGCCAGAAGGCGACATTGGTAAGGACCTGCCAGCGTTTAGCGGCTGCGCCTTAGCTTATCGACGATGCGGTCAGTTGAAGCCACGCCGCAGATAAACCTGCCGGCCCATCGCCCAAGTCTGCTCGATCGCGCGGTCATCGCCCACCGTCATCAGGCCGAACAGCAGGTCCGCCGCCTGCTCGAGCGTCGGCGGCTTGCCGTCCTCGGCGATCAGGGACTGCCGCCAGGCCAGCGCCGGCGGTCCGCCATTGCAGTCGAGCACGACGAAGTCGGCTTCCTTGCCGGGGGCGAAGTTGCCGACCAGATCGTCGATATAGAGCCCTTCGGCGCCGCCCAGCGTGATCGACCAGAAGCCGCGATAGGCCGAGAGCTTGTTGCGCTCGGCCTCGGCGGGGTCATCGAGCATGCCGTTATTGATCATGCCGATCTTGTAGGCGTCATCCAGCACGTGAAGCATGGAGAAGCGGTTGCCGCCGCCGACGTCGGTGCCGAACGACAGCCTGACCCGCCGCGCCGGATCGGTGGCGCGGCCGAGGCGGAACAGGCCGCTGCCAAGGAACAAGTTCGAGCACGGGCAGAAGGTGATTGCCCCGCCGCTGGCCGAGAGGCGGCGGAACTCGTCGTCGGACAGCCACACGCCGTGGCCACCCGAGAACTTCGGCCCGACCAACCCGTACTTCTCGTAGACCGCGACATAGTCGGCGCTGTCGGGATAGAGGGCGCGCATGTCCTCGCATTCACCGGTCGTCTCCGCCAGATGCGTGTTGACCCAGCAGTCCGGGTGCTCGCGCTTCAGCCGCTCACAGGCGGC
>VAZM01000563.1 GCA_005883135.1 Alphaproteobacteria bacterium | reverse complement strand
ACCATGGCGGCGAAGCGATCGAGCCATTGCTGCGAATGGTCGCCGGTCTCGACCGACACGAAGACGGTGACGCCGAGCCCGAGCTTATCCTGGTCGACCAGCGCGACCCGGCGCTGAATGATGCCGTCGGTCTCCAATCGCTGGATGCGCTTCCAACAGGGGGTCGAGGACAGCCCCACCAAGCTGCCGATCTCGGCCACCGAGCGGGAGGCATCCTCCTGCAGAAGCGCCAGAATCTTGCGGTCGATGGCGTCCATCAGGGCGATCCTGGAAGGGAAATGAACGCGAGTTCCACGGAGCGCAGTAGAATGATCTCTCCGTTTTGCGACGTTCGCCACCTGTATCTAGAAGAGTTTTCTACGGCAACTCAAATTTGCTCGCGGGCGCCCGCGCGAGCAAAGCCTCGACCTCGCCGCGTCGAGGGGCCCCCCTGCTGCCGCCGAGGCGCGTGCATTTGAGCCCCGCGGCCGCCGCGGCAAACCGAATCGCCGCGGCCAGCGTGTGCCCCTGCGCCAAGGCGAGCGTGAACGCGCCGTGAAACACGTCGCCCGCGCCCAGCGTGTCGACCGCGTCCACCGCGAACACCGGGCTCTTGCGCATTGCCCCGCCCTCGCGCCAGAGGACGTCGTTCGGGCCATGGGTGACGGCGAGAAACGCCGAAGTCGTTGCGGCAACCGCGGCGAGCCCGGCGGCGAGGTCGTCGCGCCCGGTGGTGGCGCATAGACACTCGCTGGAGAACACCACGTGGGTGGCGATGCGGAACAACTCGTCGCAGATCTGCGTCGGCCGGTCGGCGTCCAGCACGACCATGAGGCCGCGGGCGCGCGCCGCCTCGCAGATCGGCCGCACGAACTCGGGGAAACGGTTATCGGCAAGCACCGCGTCGGCGGATGCGACGAGCCGAGCCGGGTTGATGGGCCGCGCGGCGGCGAGGCGGTCATCGCAATGGGTCACGATCATGCGCTCGCCATGCGGGTCGAGGAAGATCGCGGAAACCGCCGTGGGCGTGCCGGCGAGGCGCTGGCAGCCGCTGCAATCGACCTCTTCGCGCGCAAGCGCCGCAAGCACGCGCTCGCCGTTCGCATCATCGCCGAGGGGCCCGGCCAGCGCCGCGCGGCCGCCGAGCCGCACCACGGCGACCGCGGCATTGGCGGCGCAGCCACCGTTGACGATGAAGAAGCTCTGCGCCTGGATTTTTTCGTCGGGCCGCGGGAAGCGGTCGACCTGGAATACCTCGTCGAGCACGATGATGCCTGCGCACAAGATCGTGCGCGCGTCCGGGCGGGCGCCAGGTGGATTCAAACTCTTCCTCTACCAGGCTTCGCGTTCGAATAGCTTGGCTGAAAGATGTCTTTGCTTCTCGCGAATCTATCCATGATCGGATGGTCTGCTAGCGGGTGCTGGGCGCGTATCACTGCGCGAGGTCGATCTCCACTGCCTTGGTGATGTGTTCCCAATGCTTGAGCTCGTCGGCGAGCCAAGTCTGCGCGTCGGCGAGCGACTTATTCGCTACGATATTGAAATTCTGCTTCTGTAATTTCTCGATGGTGTCGGGCAACTGTATTGCCCTGGCGACAATCTGAAACAGCGCCTCGAGCACCGGTTTCGGCGTTGCTGCCGGCGCGAATAGGCCCTGCCATGCAATGGTGCCAACATCGGGGAATCCGAGCTGTTGCATGGTTGGAATGCCGGGGTATTCCGGCAGGTGGGTGCGATTAACAACCGCAAGCGGACGCAGCTGCCCGGCTTGGACCATTCCAGCGGTACTGGCGACGTTGAGAAAGGCAGCCTGTATGTCGCCACGCAGCATGTCCTGGATCACGCCGGCTGCGCCATTCCTGTTGGGGAGCGCCGATAACTCGAGATCGCCCGCGCGCTTGGCAAAATAGGCCATGTCGTAGTGCGGATATGAGCCGACACCGACGGTGCCGTAACGAATCGCGCCGGGATGCTGTTTCGCGTAGGCGATGAACTCCGGAACCGTCTTGGGAGGGAAATCATTGGCGGTCGTCACCATCAGGAATGCGGGTATGTCGACCAGGTTCGTCACCGCCACCACATCCTTGGCATAGTCGATGGTGAGCTTCTTCGCATAGAGGATCGGCGTGATGGCGTTGGTGGTGACGTTGCCGAGCATCAGCGTGTAGCCGTCGGGGGGCGCCTTGGCCATTTCCTCAATCGCCGGCAGGCCGAAGGCGCCCGGTTTGTTGAGCACGACAAATCCCTGACCGGAGATCTTCTGGACCGCTTCGCCGAGGATGCGCGCGACGATGTCGGTCGCACCGCCCGGTGCATAAGGCACAATGACTTTGATGGGCCGACTTGGATATCTCTCATCGGCACACACAGTCACCAAGCTCGACAACTGCCAGGCCGCACACAAAAGGATCAGACCTAATCGTTTCATCGTGTCATTCCGGTTTCATCGCAGGACGTTGAGAGCGATGAGATCCTCGGCACCCTCGGTCCGATTAAAGCGAGGCGGGCGGAAGGGAGAATTCCGCCCGCCGGGTCCAGCGAGTTCGGTTCGGATATTTTAAACCGACACGTTCACTTTGTGA
>VAZM01000562.1 GCA_005883135.1 Alphaproteobacteria bacterium | reverse complement strand
CACGCGCCGAGGTGAGCAGCTTAAATGATGATCAGTCGAGAGCTACGACCGTGTGGTTGAGAGGTTCGCTGCGTTGATAACCGAGCCGAGCCCAGCTGAAGGCCTTCTCGTGTTCCCTTACGATTCGCGCGAGCCTGCGAATAGCCGCTCGAATACGAGAACCGGTCGAGACTGGGCGTGCATCGAGAGGGGCGGCCAACTAGACCGTCACTATAACCTTCTTCCCAACTGTCCAAGTCGATGATCATTGCTGGCCCCCTCTTATCGAGGGCATGATCAAACATGATTATGGCGGCCAAATTCCGGCCTTCCTGTTGCGGTCAAGCCACACCGGGAGAAAATTCATTCCAAAGCGGTGGCACCTGCGCCGTTTAAATTTCTCAGGTGTTCGCGCTATCAAGATGGACTTCTGAAATCTAGGATCCTTGGTCGTCCCGGCATTCGCCTCGAGGTCGGCGGCGTCTGAAAACGTGTCATAATCATCCCAGCCATTTACGCGGCAGCACGGCGCTCCGCTGCGCTGCGCTCCACCGACGGCTCCATACTCAACCGCCGCTGGATAAACTTGGGAGCGACGTCACTACACGACGATCGTACAAATATTTCGAGCCAGCGCTCCCATATTGATGCAGTACAAATGCATTTGGGGCGACCTCTACCGCGAAAGGTCTCCCCACCGATTTTTGCATCATCAGCGTGGCGCCGAACGGCTTGGCAAGTCCTTGGACAAGCCAGAAATGTTCTGAATCGCTGCTGGGGCCTCCTGTAGCGCTGGAGACCCTGCAGCAAATGTCGTAATGGCGTGGTAATCCAATGCAATCAGAGGCCGATATTGTGTTGCTTCGAGGCTGTTCACCATCACCATCGTCAGGTTGTCGAGCAGCAGCCATTCTTGATCTAAATGGACGGCGAGGAGGGCGTGAATGGTCCTGCGTCGGGGGTAGCTTACGATCAGGAGGCGCAGGTCATCGGGGCTGATACCTGCTTCGCGAAGCACCAGGTATTTCAATATTGCGTAGTCCTCACAGTCCCCCGCTCCCTTTTCAATGGTAGCGAGTGGCGCCGACCAGAAATCGTCAACGCCGTACTGGCTCCAATCACTGGTGGCCTTAATGCTCAGGTTCACCGCACGATTGATCTCTCCCAGTCGGGCGCGGCCCGCGCGTTGGCGACCAAGCTCAGCGAGCTGCAGCAACCGTCGCGTTGCTGGCGAGCACGCATTGAGATTTGCACGACAGGCCGCAAGCGTCTCCTCCTCCGAATCAATGCGGGCCAGCACTGCCCTCCATTTTGCCGCGGCACGGCGTGCCATTACATCAGACTCCGGCTGATCAGCGCCCTGCGCAGCAGGGCACAACAGCCCTATCAGCAACAGTATCGAGGCTATGTGTTGCAGGATTCGCATGAACATCTCGACCAATCAGTCATGAGAAATGGTGATCTCAGCCAGAAGTGACTTTTCGAGAATTACTGTAATCAATCTAATCTTGCGGAATGCTCGTTTCAACTTCGTGAAAGCCCACATTCGGATGTTTAAATGGAGAATAGGCGTTTATTGTGGCCGGCGACTGCGGCGTGGTGATTGGTTAAAAAAATCAATTAGCGCGCGACTAAACGTTGCAATCGCGCGCACGTGCTGCGCTCAGCGCGCCTAGCCTTTTACGAGCGAGATCTTGTCAATGAGTGGTGTGGTGCAACGACACCGCGGCGGGGTCGGACTTGGTGCTTAGCAACGTCAACACCGGCGCCTCGAGGTCTACGACGTCGGCCGCAATCCGCTTACGGACGTGGTGAGCCTGGGGAATGACAATCGAAGTATCGGCCGCACTCGCGAGGACAACTCCCAAAACTTCAAGTCCCCCAGACCGGGGCTTTTCTTTCAAATCGTTCATTTTGTGATGGCCATCACAGCGCTCGGAGCTCTAATGTCGCACCCTGCCCACTATACTTGAGATACCGCGAGGTGCGGTGAAGCTGACTGGGGAGAACTAAGATGCGCAAGATCAGCATGTTTGCTGTTGTCGCCACTTTGGCCGCAGTTGGTTTTGGAATGTGGGCGGTCTCGTCCACCGACGCGCGTGTCACTTCAGTAGGTCAGGGGATTGATCCGGTCCAGCTAATGCTGAACGCAAAGGGTCTGGCTACTGCGGAGGTCGTCGACTACACCTTCGTGTTTCATTGAGCAGTCGATGATATCAAAGGTCGCTCGGGGTGAGGGCGGCCTTTGTTCGTCAACGATGGATCGCAGCGAACGGACACCCCGCCGTCGCACTGTAAAGCCCGCGCCAGCATATGCCGACACTGGGTCATTTCCTCGAGCCCGAGCGCCGCCGCGCACTCGAATTGCTTGCCCCATGCCGGAACGGCTGCACTGAGGCGATGATGCTCGCTCAGGGCTTCTCCATCGACATGATGGTCGAACTGATCGACTCGGGGCTCGCGACGACAGTGCAGACCAAGCGGTTCGTTGCCGGCGGCTACGAAGGCGGAAGAGCGCGGGTGCGCATCACTGAGGCTGGCCGTCGGGCTCTCTCAAAACAACTTGCGGCTCGCTGATGGCCGTCCCAAAGCGACGGATCGCTTCGGAATTCCGTTGAAAACTCGCCGAGCAGTTCTACGGCCGCTGTTTTGCACTAGCGCCCGATACACGACCGGCTGCAATCATTCGACGCGTCAAATCAATCTGCTGAGGCGCATCGACGCGCGAACGAGGTTGCCGTCTAGTCGCAGCGGGGGTGCCAGCCACCTGTCCGAGGTATGCGCACGTTTTCATTGAGCGTTAACCGCTGCCGTCGGAAAACGCGACTGCGAGCGTCGAACTGCTGCGGGACGATGTCGCCCTGAAATACGAGATTGCCGACGTTGAACTCGATGGCGAGGCCGTTGCACACTATCGTCGCGTGCCGCACCGCGGACCCTCCACTAGTCGACGGATTAAGGATCGAACGCAAACGGTATGTAATTGGCGCGATTGGCTAATTCGAGAAACGCGCAACCGTGATTGCTACCACGGTTGTAAGCCAGGCCAAAGTTGCCGCAGTGCTCAGGCAACTTTGAGTGACGCAGGTTGGCAAAAAACAACCAGCGTGTAACATCTTATTTTGATTGGGACGATAAACGACATTATTAGCCATGCGCGGGCTCAATCTCGATCAACTCAGGGCCTTAGTCGAGCTGATCGAGCGCGGCAGTTTTACTGCGGCGGCACGAGAGCTGAACCTGACCCAGCCCGCCGTAACGCATCAGGTGCAGGAGCTCGAGCGACGCTTCAAGGTAACCTTGGTGGAGCGCTCGGGGAAACACGTCTATCTGACGCAAGCGGGCGAGAAGTTGATCGAACACGCTCGATGTCCATTGGAAGAAGAGGCGCGAACCCAGCTGATGATGCGCAGGTTCAGCGATGGATGGCTCGGCCGGGTACGCGTTGGCACGAGTATGACTATCCTGATGTACTTGCTGCCACCGATCCTGCGACAACTGAAGACCGACTATCCCCAACTGGAAATTAATCTAAAAGCAGGTTTGACAGCGACAACCTTGCAACTGCTGAAGGCCAATGCGCTGGACCTTGGACTGTGTGCGATCCCAGTCGCAGATCCGGCGTTTGAAACGGTTCCGCTGTTCAAGGATGAGCTGGTGGCTATTCTCCCAGCGGAATTGGAAGGTGTACCCGACAAGGTGACGCCGGCATTTCTTTCCCAGTGCCCGTTAATTCTTGGCAACGAGGAATCGGCGCTGCGTCGAATGGTGACAAATTGGCTGGCGCTCGCGGGGCCGCCGCCTAGGCCGTTGATGGAGTTCGATAACGTCGAGGCAATGAAAAGTATCGTAGCTGTGGGGCTTGGTGCTTCGATTGTCCCCAGCGCCTCTTTGGGTGCCGGACACATTCCGGCGACGAACATGCTTGTGCGGCCACTCACTCCCCGCGCGAGCCGGCCAATCGGATTGGTCCGGCTGCGGGGAAAGCGGGAGACTGATGGGATGGAGCTCGTCTCCGCGGCATTGCTGTCCTTGCGGCGCCAGGGACCGCGCGGCTCCGCTCCCCGCGCCGCTCACAGCGAGGATCACTCCTCCGTTTCACGCTGAAGAGCCGCCCGGTTCTCCAGGCAATAGTAACGTTTCAACGGCGAGCGGTTCCCCCACTCATTGAGGACCCGGCTGACATTTTCCCGCGCAATCCCTGCCATGGCGGCGAGATCGCTCTGAGAAGCTTCAAGTGGGCGCGATAGCGCGTGCGCGCGGGCGGCGTGCCGCTTCGACCCAGCCGAGAATTCCGCGTGGCATGAAGATGACAAAGAGAATGAGGAGGATGCCGTAGATGGTGTTTGCGGCGCCGACGAAGTTGGCGCCGAACCACACCCGCAGGCCTTCGGTCAAAGCGATTGTCAGCAGCGCCCCGACGCTGGGTCCGAGCATGGCGTACATGCCGCCGGCAATCGCCGCGAAAACGATCTGCAGCGACACGCCGATCCCGGATACTGTTTCCGGGTTGAGATACATCAAATACTGTCCGAATACGGCGCCGCCGAGGGCCGTCAGCGCCGCGCTGATGATTGTCACGCGCAGCTTTTCCCGCATCACATCGATGCCGAT
>VAZM01000192.1:8897-12150 GCA_005883135.1 Alphaproteobacteria bacterium | reverse complement strand
CGCCGACCGTGCCGCCGACAATGGCGAACCGGCGCAATCGCGGACACCACGCGCGCAGCCGCGCTCGGCCTTCACCGCAAATCGCAGCGCTCAGCGGCGATGGCGACGCGCGCGCTCCCTCGTCGCCGCCCTCACCTCGGGTCTGCTGCTCGCACAAGTGTTGCTTCAGGCTCGCCTCAAGCTTGCGGAGAGCCTCGAGACTGAGATGAAGTTGCCCTGGCGCCATGCCCCGACTTGGCGTCCCCTCGACCACCGATTCCGCCCCGCGTGCGCGCGCGATGCCTATGGCGAACCGGCCCCCTGCCGCAGTCGACATAATCCCCGCACAACGTGTCGACCTGGCGGCACTTTCCCCGCGATTATCAGCCCCGCATTGAAAGCCGGGAAAGGGACGAAAGGAAGGCGTTTCAAGCCCCGCTAGGTGCGCAAATGCAGGCCCTCAAGCAAGGCTGGCGCAGCCGCGATTGCAAGCCTGACCGAGAACCCAGGCGGGAGCGGATGGCGCGGGCAGCGGCGAAGAAGCCTTTGCTTTCATAAGCTTCGCACCGACTGCCGCCACCGGTGGGGTCGCATCCCGAGCGCGGGAGAGCCTGACCATGGGACCACGCAAGCAGAGTCCTGACCTTCGGCGCTGGGGTCCGGCAGGCGCACAGAGCACCGCCGTCGCGCGCGGGCGCGATTCCCGGAAAATTAACCCTATTCCACTGAAGCCCCCCCGGTTAGCCGCCGCGTAAGGGGAGCCGGCGTAGGGAATCGGCGGGGAGCGTCAATGCCTCGTCACTCGTCTCTGCCGTACCGCGACTGCGTGCGCCGGCCGCAAGCCTTGCGACCTGGACGCCGGGCGCGCCTCGGAGCGATCGCGCTCTGGGTCATCGTCGTCGCGCTGCTGACCGTGGGGGCGTGGAGCATTGCGAGCGCCACCTATTCCGCGTTCCGCGAGGACGTGCGCGCCGGGCTGATTGCGCGGCAGGCGGAGATGCAATCCGCCTATGAGGATCGCATCGCCGAGATGCGCGCCCAGATCGACCGCTTTTCGAGCCGGCAGCTGATCGATCAGGAGGAGTACGAAAAGAAGCTCGACCACATTCTGCGCCGGCAGTCGGCGCTGGAGTCGCGCGCCGGCGCGCTCAACGGGCTCGGCGACGCCACCGCGACGACCAAGCAGCCTGCGCGCGGCGGCGGCAACCGCGAGCCCCGCGCGACCGTACCCAAAGCGGGCCGCGACAAGGGAGCCTTCATCATGTCCCCAGATCGAAGTGCCGATTCGCGCACGAATGTTCTCGGCAAGGGCGGCATCGCCGGCGCAATCGAACGCTTGCAGGCGTCGCTCGATCGGCTCGAGCAGCGCCAGGCCGCGACGGTCGGCTCGCTCGCCGAGCGTTACGATGCCAAGGCACGCCGCATCCGCGCGGTGTTAGTCGACCTCGGGCTCGATCTCGGCAAGACGAGCAACGAGAGCACAGCGGCGATCGGCGGCCCGTTCGTGCCGGTGAACGTCGCCAAAGATGCGAGCACGTTCGAGCGGCAGCTCAGTCGCGTCCAGCTCGCACGCGCGCAAATCACGCGCCTCACCCGCACGCTCGGCAGCATTCCGGTACGCAAGCCGATCGATGGCGAGCTCGAGCCGCAGTCGGGCTTCGGCGTGCGCGTCGACCCGTTCCTGAGCACGCCCGCCATGCACACCGGACTCGATCTGCATGGCGAGACCGGCGATGTGGTGCGCGCGACCGGCGAGGGCACCGTGATCGCGGCGGGATGGAACGGCGGCTATGGACGCACGGTGGACATCGACCACCACAACGGCATCTCAACGCGCTACGGTCACCTCTCCTCGATCGACGTTCGTGTCGGCCAATCGGTCAAATGCGGGCAAATCCTGGGCAAGGTCGGTTCGACCGGTCGCTCTACCGGTCCGCACCTGCACTACGAGACGCGGCTCAAAGGCGAGCCAGTCGATCCGCAGAAATTCTTGCGCGCGGGCGCCAGGCTCGCCAGCGCGCTCTGAGCGGTGCACGCAGATTATCGCCGCGACGCGCCGACCGGATCGGTCCGAACCATTCTTGCCGCAATCAGCATGTTTGCTTTCAGCCGCGTCGGGGGACGTGCGTTGCGGTTGGGCGGTATGCCCGGAGCGACGCGGCGTGCGATTGGGGGACGTGTTGGTGCAATTGGGGGTCCGCGGGATTCCGTTCGGAATCGCCGTGATGCTTCTGGGGTTCGTCCTTAAATCAGCAGGGACGCAGGCAGGGCCGACGGACACAAAGCTGTCCCCTGCGCGCATCTCTGTTTTCGGGACGATCCACCCTGAGATTTTCCGGCTCGGTGCGCCGCTGGGATCAGAGCCGGCGGGCGAGCGCGTACGGCTGGCAAGCATCGAACCGCAGGTCGGATTGTTCGATACCCCGACCCGCCAACGCAGCATGCTGACGGACACGGCCGCCTCGGCCTGCGGCGCCGCGCGGTTCGACGACCGCTTCAGCGCAGTGGGCGATCTTCCCGCGTCTTTCGACAACCGTTTCGCCTCGACCGAAGATTGTCCGGCCTCGTTCGGCGATAACCTCGCTTCAGCCATGCAGGTGCTTGCGAGCAGTCTGCGCCTGCCGCCGGATCAGGGCATCGAGAAGAAGCGCGCCGATGCGCCGCCGAAGCCGACCATCGCCAAAGCGAGCATTGGCTTTAGCTTTAGCCCGGCGCGCAAAGAGAAAGTTAAAGAGGTTGCGGGCATCGAGGACGACGGCCGCACCGCGATCTACGATATCACGGCGCGGACCGTATACCTGCCGAGCGGCCGCCGGCTGGAGGCCCACTCCGGTCTCGGCAACTTCATGGACAATCCGCGCCATGTGCACCTGAGGATGCGCGGAGCGACGCCGCCGGGTCTTTACCATCTCACGTTGCGCGAGCGACTGTTCCACGGCGTTCGCGCCATCCGTCTCAACCCGGCCGACTACGGCAGGATGTACGGGCGCGACGGCATCCTTGCCCACACTTACATGCTGGGCGCGAACGGGCAGTCGAACGGATGCGTGTCCTTCAACAACTATCCGGAGTTCTTGAACGCGTTCCTCAGAGGCGAAATCACCCGCCTGGCGGTCGTCGAGCATCTCGACAGCGCGCCCACCAGGATGGCCGCCGGACAGCTGCCGGAGTCGGTGAAGGACCTGTTGAGGCGGACGGACCGACGGACCCAGTATGCCGCCGCCGGCGATCAGCCACGCAGCGCTCCGGTGGCCTCGGCCGAGACGACCAACGC
>VAZM01000192.1:0-8889 GCA_005883135.1 Alphaproteobacteria bacterium | reverse complement strand
ACTGATGCGACGCGAAACGTGCGTGCATGTGGGTTCGCCCAGCGCGCACAACGAAAGATGCCATCAAGGGACGGGTTGTCGAAGAAGCTTCGCCGATCGCGCAAGCATGGCGTAGCTAGTCGACGTCCTCCACCTCCTTCGGTGCCGTCCCGAAGGCCTTTTGCGCCAGTGCCGCTTCCATGAACTGATCGAGGTCGCCGTCGAGCACGGCGCCCGTATTGGAGGTCTGCACGCCGGTGCGCAGATCCTTGACCATCTGATAGGGCTGCAGCACGTACGAGCGGATCTGATGGCCCCAGCCGATGTCGGTCTTGGCGGCCTGCTCGGCGGCGGCTTTTTCCTCCCGCCGTTTTAATTCCCTTTCGTAAAGCCGCGCGCGCAGCATCTGCCAGGCCTGCGCGCGGTTGCGGTGCTGCGAGCGGTCGTTCTGACAGACCACCGCGATACTGGTCGGGATGTGCGTGAGGCGCACCGCCGACTCGGTTTTATTGACGTGCTGGCCGCCGGCGCCCCCCGCGCGCATCGTGTCGACCCGCACGTCGGATTCCTTGATGTCCACCCTGATGCGATCATCGACCACCGGATAAATATTGACGCTGGCGAACGAGGTGTGCCGGCGCGCGTTGGCGTCGAAGGGCGAAATGCGCACCAGGCGATGCACGCCGTTCTCGGTCTTGAGCCAGCCGAACGCGTTGTGGCCCTTCACCTGGACGGTGGCCGACTTGATGCCGGCCGCCTCGCCCTCGGTCTCCTCGAGCCACTCGATCTTGTAGCCGTGCCGCTCGGCCCAGCGTGTATACATGCGAAGCAACATGCTGGCCCAGTCCTGGCTTTCGGTTCCGCCCGCGCCGGCATGGACCTCGACATACGTGTCGTTGGCGTCGGCCTCGCCCGAGAGCAGCGCTTCGAGCTCGCGCCGCGTGACCTCCGCCTTGAGTTTGTGCAGCACCGCTTCCGCCTCGGCCACGGCCTTCTGGTCTTTCTCCGTCTCGCCGAGCTCGATCATGGTGAGCTGGTCATCGAGCTCCTGCTCGATGCGAGCGAGCGCGCCCAGCTGCTCCTCGAGCGCGGTGCGCTCCTGCATCACGCGCTGGGCGCGCTGCTGATCGTCCCACAACGTGGGGTCTTCCGCCTGCTTGTTGAGCTCGGAAAGCCGCGCGCGCGCCTTGTCGACGTCAAAGATGCCTCCTCAGCAGCCCGATCGACTGCTTGATGTCATCGACGATGGTTTGCACTTCCGCGCGCATCGGCCGCCTCTTAAAATCGCAATCTCCAGCGACTGCGATGTAGCGACTACGCCGCGCGGACGCAATGGGCCTCGTGCCTGTCAATATTTCGGACGGTGCGAAACAGCCCATTTGCGGGCGTGCTCAATAGGCTCGCGTGGCGGAAGGGCGGCACGAAAACGCTTGACGCTCGGCAACGCCTCCATGCGCGCGCGCCAGGCGCAAAACAAAGGATATTTGAGGTACATCGCCTTGCCTTCTTCGGTCAGCCCGAACGCATACGTGCTCGGCAGCATGAAGAAATCTGCAAGCGTGAGTTCCCTGCCGACAATGTAATCGGCGCCGTGGCCAAGCGCCGTCTCCAGCACGTGGAGCGCGCGCTCGATCTTAGGCAGCGCGTGAGCAACCACTTTCTCGTCGCTGGCGATTCCCAGCTGCGGGTAGACCAATCGCTCGTGGGTAACGTGATAGATCATGTACGGGTAATAGTAGGAATTAACGGAACTGATCCACTGGTTCATGCGCGCGCGTGCTCGGACGTCTTTGGGTTGCAAGAGCGGACCTTCGAACGCCTCATCGACGTAGGTGGCGATTGCACTCGTTTCGAAGAGCGTAAAGTCTTCGTGCTGAAGGATCGGCACGCGATCGAACGGATGCAATGCGAGGTGGCTGGCTGAGCCCATCTCCGGCTCGAGATCACAAAACGTGTAGGGAACTGCTTTTTGAGTGAGTACCAGCCGGACGATGTGGACATAGGTGCTGCGTGGGAAACCAAGTACGACGACGTCAGTCATGGCGGCTGCTCTCCGGGGGAGGAATCTGGCTGAGGACAGGCGGAAATTGCATTGCAGGCAAACCATGCTTTCTCTAGCCTGCCGCAGTTTTTCTCATGATTGGCCGGCCGATGCCCCGCCGCTTGCCGCCGCTTAATGCACTCAAGGCCTTCGAGGCCGCAGCGCGCCACGAGAGCTTCACCCGCGCCGCCGAGGAGCTCTGCGTCACGCAAGGCGCAGTCAGCCACCAGGTGAAGGCGCTCGAAACCGAGCTCGGACTGAAGCTGTTCAATCGCGAGCGCCAGCGATTGGTCATCACCGAGGCGGGCCGCGCCTATCTGGTGGTGGTGCGCGACGCCTTTGACCGCATCGGTGACGGAACGGAGCGGTTGCTGCAGCGCCAGAGCGGCGGCGCGCTCACCGTCAGCACCTCGCCCAACTTCGCCGCGAAGTGGCTCGTGCACCGGCTCGGCCGTTTCGCCGAGGCGCACCCCGAGATCGATCTGCGAGTCGGCGCCTCGATGCATCACGTCGACTTCGCGCGCGAGGACATCGATCTTGCCATTCGCCACGGCGACGGCGCTGCCGCCGGACTCCACGTCACCCGCCTGTGCACCGAGGAGCTGTTTCCGGTGTGCAGTCCGAAGCTTCTCGCCGGGCGCAATCGGCTGCGCGCGCCCGCGGATCTCGCGCGCTTTCCGCTGCTGCATGTGAGCGATCGGCAAGGCTGGCGGCAGTGGCTCGACTTTGCCGCCGTCACCGGCGTCGACCCATCGCGCGGTCCCATTCTCAATCAGGCAAGCATGGCGATCGACGCCGCGGTCGATGGGCAGGGTGTAGCGCTCGCCCGCACCGCGCTGGCGGCATGGGATTTGATCGGTGGCCGGCTTGTCCGGCCATTCGACCTCGCCATGCCGGTGTCCTACGCGTATTGGATCGTCTGCTCGAAGGCGGTGGCGAAATTGCCGAAGATCGTGGCCTTCAGCGAGTGGCTCCTGGCCGAAGCCGCCGAGGACCGCCGTCAGCTCGACAGGTCGATTTCGAAACCGCGCCACGCCGCCCGCGCCCGCCGCTGAGTGCTGCCCCCACATCAGATCTCGGCATGACGCATAGGCGCGGTAGTTTCCCTCGTCCGCCACGGCGAGCAACCCCAAGCGCCGGTCTAAGCCCTGCCCGCAAACCACAACGGCGTGAGCCCCTCGCATCCCGACCGCGAGGGCGCGGGAGCGAGTGCGAGCGCCTGTCGCAGCGCCGAATCGTGCGCAATGCCCCTCGATCGGAGCTCCTCGTAGTGGCGATGCGCCGCCAGGCTTTCCCGCAGCGCCTCGAACAGCATGCGCAGAATCTTCACGGCTGGCAGAGCTGGCGGTGAGCGATGGTGCGCCGCGTGCAGGGGTGGGATGAAGTGCGGAGTGATACACATATTCCGTAGCATTTCTCATAACTCCTGGTTGATGCCAGGACCGCTGTCCTGGACTTGGAGCCTTCCAAATATCGCCCCTGTGCTCCCCTTACAAAGCATCCTTTCTCGCGGTAGCCATAGAATTTCTCATGATCTGATACATATGTTGTAAAACTCATATTACTCATGATACATCTTCACTCGAGATGCAAGCGACCCGCCGCAACCTTGTTCAGCTTGCCGGTGCAGCAGCATCGGGAATTTTGGGAACGAAGATGTCTGGATTGGCGATTGCAACGGCGCAGGAGGCTTCGGTTTCCTCCGCCCAGCCGCCGATCGAGCGCTTGACAATCAGGCGGCGCGGCGTCGGGTTGCGCGGCTACGATCGCGAGCGCGCGTTCGCGGGTTTCACACTGTTCAGTCCGCTATCGTCCAGCAACAAGACGGTCTATCTCGTCGATATGCTCGGCAACGTCGTCCATACGTGGACGATGCCGTACCCACCCGGCCAATCGGGATATCTCACCGAGCGCGGGACGCTCTTCTACAACGGCCAGATTCCGAACGAGAGCCACGTTGGGCAGGCTCCCTATCGCGGCGGCGCCGCGCTGGAAATGGATTGGAAAGGACGGATCTTGTGGGAGGTGAACCATCCCGACCACAACCACGACGGCGTCCGCCTGAAAAACGGAAACGTTCTTTTGATCTGCCAAAAACTGCTTCCGGCCGACATCGTTGCGAAGGTGCGAGGCGGCCGGCTTGGCTCGGAGTACGACAATGGAAAGATGGATGCCCCCTACCTCGTCGAGATGACCACCAACGGGCATGTCGTATGGGAATGGCTGAGCTGGGACCACTTAGATCCCGAGCAAGACGCGATCACGGCCGTCCAGGATGATCGGGACGTCTGGACGGTCGCTAATAGCGTCTCGGAGATGCCCGACGGAAACTTGCTCGTGAGTTTCCGCGATATCTCCACTGTGGTGATGATCAACCGCCGAACTGGCGCGATCTACTGGAAGCTCGGCGCGCCTCCTCTTGCCGGCCAACACGCACCGCACGTTTTGTCGAACGGAAACGTGCTGCTGTTCGACAACGGCCCGCATCGGCTGGACCACTCGTTCCCATTCTCGCGCGTCCTCGAAATCGATCCGGCGACCAAAGCGATCGTGTGGAAATATCAGGAGGCGCGCGTCTCGGATTTCTTCAGCCCGAGGATTTCCAACGCACAGCGTCTGCCGAACGGGAATACGTTCATCAACGAGGGCTGGTTCGGCCGGTTCTTCGAGGTCACCCGCGAAGGCGCCGTCGTGTGGGAATACGTTAATCCCTACTTTGGCGCGCGCCAGCAGCTCATGATCAACGCCGTACAGCGTGCCTACCGCTATTCCGCCGCGGACATTGCTCTGGCGCAATCCGCGGCTTGATCAGTTCCGCCCGTTCGGAGGCAGTGATGAAGTGGGTTACCCGCGCCAATGTGAAAGTCGACCGCGTTGCCTGTCCTTGGCTCATTCGCACGTTCATCGATCGCGATGCGGAGTTCTTGTTCGTTCCGGCCGGCGAGGTCGAAAGCGTGGCGGGCAAGAGCGGCGCGATCCCGTACGATATTGCCGGCGTCGAACTCGGCCACCATGGCGAGGAATGTTCGTTCGATGCGATCGTCAAGAAATATGACGTCAAGGACGAGGCCGTCGGCCGCCTGGCGTTGATCGTGCGCGGCGCCGACACGCCGCGGCGCGATCTCACGCCGGAATCGCGCGGCCTCGAGGCAATCGCGGAAGGCTTCAAGCGCCTTGCCGCCGCACAGGGCTACGACGATCACGAAACCATCCGCCGCGAGCGGCATCTCTATGACGCGCTTTATCTCTATTGCGGGGGCGATGCCAAGAAGCTGCGGCGGGATTGACGCGGACGGCGATCGCGCTCGGCGTTTGCCGCTCTTGCCGTGCAATGGCACACGGCAAGTTGATGATACATCTGTTGCACTTGCTCGCACGCTTGATACAGTCTTGAGCGCATGAATGTCGGAACCCCCGCGGTGCTGGCGCATAGCTGGCTCCTCCTGATCCACCAACTTCCGGCAAAGCCCGCATACCTGCGCGTCAAGATTTGGCGCCGGCTGCAGGGCATCGGCGCCATCGCCGTGAAGAATGCGGTGCACGTGCTGCCGATGAGCGAGGACGCGCAAGAGGATTTCGAGTGGCTCCTGCGCGAGATCGAGGAAGGAGGGGGTGAAGCCTTCGTCTGCGAGGCGCGCCTGATCGACGGCCTCTCCGACCAGGAGATACGCACGCTGTTCGACCGGGCACGCGACGCCGATTACGCGCAAGTGGTCAAGGACGCGCGCCTCGTGACGAAGTCGCTGCGTCCGAATGCGAAGACTTCCGCGCGCGCCGATGCGCGCGCCCAGATCGCTCGCCTGCGCAAGCGCCTCGCCGAGATCGTGGCGATCGATTTCTTCGGCGCGATCGGCCGGGAAACGGCGGAAGAGGCGATCAGAACTCTAGAGGGTCGATTAAACGAGGACGCCGACGTGAAAGGCAAAGACACGGCTCAATCCGCGGCAGGGCCGCCCGAAGCGCTTCACAACCGGACCTGGGTGACGCGCGAGGGGGTCTACATCGACCGCATCGCCAGCGCTTGGCTGATACGCCGCTTCATCGACCCGCAAGCCCACTTCAAATTCGTCTCCGGCAAAGGCTATCGCCCGAAGGAGGGCGAACTGCGTTTCGACATGTTCGAGGCGGAATTCACCCACGAGGGCGACAAATGCACCTTCGAGGTGCTGCTCGATCGATGCCGCCTCAAGGATGCCGCGCTTCGCGCCATCGCGGAAATCATCCACGACATCGACCTCAAGGACGGCAAGTTCGGGCGAACCGAAGTCGCAGGTATCCGAACGCTAATGGAAGGCATCGGCGCCGCGACGCGCGACGACGCGCAGCGCCTCGCACGCGGGGCCGAGGTGTTCAACGACCTCTACGAGTACTTCCGGACGAAACGCCGATAAGACTCGGCGCTCCAATGCGCCAGGAGCATTCACTCCCGCAACGAGGCAGGCCTTGGCTGAGCTGTCGATCACCGAGCGATGGAAGCCGCAGCATGGTGTGTCGCTGGACGAGGCGTTGCGGACTTGGCTGCGCGTCGCGGCGTTGAGCTTCGGCGGTCCCGCGGGACAGATCGCGGTCATGCACCGCATCCTGGTCGAGGAGAAGCGCTGGGTCTCGGAGCAGCGCTTCCTGCACGCGCTCAACTACTGCATGCTGCTGCCGGGTCCTGAGGCGCAACAGCTCGCGACCTATATCGGCTGGCTGATGCACCGCACCCTCGGCGGCATCATTGCCGGCGGGCTTTTTGTCGTTCCCGGCATCATCGCCATCATGGCGCTGAGCTATGTCTATGCAGCCTGGGGCAACGTCCCCATCATTGTCGCGCTGTTCTTCGGCTTGAAAGCCGCGGTTCTCGCCATCGTGGTCGAGGCGCTGGTTCGCATCGGCAAACGCGCGCTCAAGAACCGAGTGATGATCGCACTGGCCGCAATCGCCTTTGTCGGCATCTTCTTCTTGAATATTCCGTTTCCCATCATCGTATTCGGTGCCGGCATCCTCGGATTTGTCGCAGCGTCGATGGGTTTTGCCGCATTTAACACGGAGGCGGGCCACGCCCCCAAGGATGGAGGGGCTGTCGTCGACGACATGCTCGGCGAGGGGATCCCCGAACACGCCCGGCCGACGGTCGCCCGCGCGTTGGCCGTGTCGGCGATTTGGCTGGCGCTTTGGCTCGTACCGGTGATCGCGCTCCTTGCCATGCTCGGCAGCGCCAATGTGTTCAGCCAGATCGCCGTCTTCTTCAGCAAGATGGCGGTCGTGACCTTCGGCGGCGCCTACGCGGTGCTCGCCTATGTCGCGCAACAGGCGGTCGAAAACTACGGCTGGCTCAAGCCCGGCGAGATGCTCGACGGGCTCGGCATGGCGGAGACGACGCCGGGTCCGCTGATCATGGTGCTGCAGTTCGTGGGCTTCATGGCCGCGTATCGCGAGCCGGGCGCGCTTGCGCCCATGCTGGCCGGGACGCTGGGTGGCCTGCTCGCGACCTGGGTCACCTTCACCCCGTGCTTCCTCTGGATTTTTCTCGGCGCACCGTTCGTCGAGAAGCTGCGCGGCCACAAAGCGCTCAACGCGGCGCTCTCCGCCATCACGGCGGCGGTGGTCGGCGTGATTTTGAACCTCGCGATCTGGTTTGCGATCCACACCGTCTTCCGCGAGACCGTGCCGATCCGCGCATTCCCGTTGACATTCGATGCACCGAATGTCCTCAGCGTGGACCCCTGGGCTCTCGCGCTGTCAATCGCGGCGGCTGTCGCGATCTTTCGTTTCAAGGTCGGGATGATCCCGACGCTGGCAGCCTGCTGCGTCGCGGGGATGATTCTTTATCTCCTGGGGGCAACGTCATGACCAACCGCGCAAGATTTGCGCCGGAGGATCGTTGATGGGTTACCAAATCAAGCCTCTGTCTTGCGACCCGGCCAACATCAAGGGCATGTCCGAGCGGCTGATCGTCAGCCACTATGAGAATAATTACGTCGGAGCGGTCAAACGCCTCAACCTGATCGAGGAACAGCTCGCCGAGCTCGATTACGCGAAAGCCGCAGGCTTTCTCATCAACGGCGTCAAGCGCGAGCAGCTCATCGCGATGAACTCGATGATCCTGCACGAGCTGTTCTTCGACGGTCTTGGAGATCAAAGCGAACCTAGTTCAGCGCTGCGCGAGGCGCTGGCGCGGAATTTCGGTTCGTTCGAACGCTGGCGAGCGGAGTTCGTGGCCATGGGCAAGGCGCTCGGCGGCGGCTCCGGATGGGTGCTGCTGTCGTGGTCGCCGCGCGACGGCAAGCTCGTCAACCAGTGGGCGTCGGACCATTGCCATACCTTGGCGGGCGGCACGCCGATCCTCGCGCTCGACATGTACGAGCACTCCTATCACATGGATTTCGGCGCCAAGGCGGCGAGCTACGTCGACGCATTCATGGACGTCGTTCGCTGGAGCAACGTCGAGCGACTGTTCGCCCGAACGACAAGCGTTGGAGGGCCGGGGAGCGATACCAAGCAGTGAACTCAACTGAGGAGTACGTCATCATGCGTGCTGCTTACGTGCTTGCGATTTGCGCCGTGGCGACAATCGGCGGCGCCGCCAAGGCGCAGGAGATCGACTGGAAGAAAGTCGATGAGGCGTTGGGGAGGAGCGCCGCCGTGTCGGGCGACGTGCACCGCTACGGCTTTCCGCGCAGCGACCTTAACGTGACGCTCGATGGCGTCACTATTCGGCCCACCCTGGCGCTCGGCAGCTGGACGGCATTCAAGCCGGCCCACGGCGGGGTCATGGTCATGGGCGACCTCGTGCTGCTCGATACCGAGATCAATCCGGTCATGGCCAAACTGATCGAAAACAGCATCGAGATCACCGCGGTCCACAATCACGTGCTGCGCGGCAA
>VAZM01000561.1 GCA_005883135.1 Alphaproteobacteria bacterium | reverse complement strand
CACGGAATGCGGATTTTGCTTGCGATCGCGGTGGTGAGTTTTCTGCTGCCCGCGGCGGCGGCCGCGCAAGAGGCGAGCTATCCGACAAAGCCGGTGACCATCATCGTGCCGGCCGCGCCCGGCGGTGTGACCGACGCGCTTGCCCGCACGTTGGCGCAGCGCTTCACCGAAGCCTGGGGCCAGCAGGTGATCGTCGAAAACAAGCCGGGCGCCAACAACCAGATCGCGGCAGAATACGTCACCAAGGCCGCGCCCGACGGTTACACGTTGTTGATCGGGCCGGAAACGACGTTCGTGGTCAATCCGAGCCTCTATCCCAAGCTCCCCTACGATCCGGTCAATGGCTTCACGCCGATCTCCGGGCTTGTGAGCATCAACCATGCGCTCATCCTCAATCCCGCGCTGCCCGTGCACAACGTCAAGGAGCTCATTGCGCTCGCCAAAGAGAAGTCGGGCGAGCTCAACTATGGGACGTTCGGGGTCGGATCGAGCGGGCACCTCAATATGGAGCTGTTCCAGGCGCTCTCGGGTGCCAAATTCCAAGCGGTGCACTACAAGGGCGCGACCCCAGCGCTGACCGACGTGATGGCCGGACACATCCAGCTGATGTTCATCAGCGTGGGGAGTGCCGTGCCGCAATGGAAGGCGGACAAGGTCAAGCTCATCGCCGTCGGCGCGGCAAAACGCATGGCGCTGCTGCCGGAAGTCCCCACCGTCGCGGAGAGCGGGCTGCCCGGCTATGAGGCGGTGTCCTGGTTCGGCCTGTTCGGCCCGCCCGGGATGCCGGCGGACATCGTCGACAAGATCAACGCCGAAGTGCGGAAAATCTTCGCCGATCCCGAGGTCAAGAAGAATTTCCTCGAGCGCCAATATTTCGACTCGATTGCCGGCACGCCCGAGCAGCTGGCGAAATACATCAAGAGCGACGAGCCCAAGTGGCGCAAGGTGATCCACGACGCCAAGCTGAAGGGGGAGTGACGGCCTAAGCCGGCCTCAGCATAAAGGTGCCCAGCCTCATGCTGAGGAGCATCGCAGCGTGTACGCTGCGATGCGTCTCGAAGCATGAGGGGGCCGATAGCGTCGACGGGGTACTCCAGGCCGCCCGCATCCTTCGAGACGCGCGCGCACCCGAGCCGTGCGCGAAGCTCACGCTATCACGCGCGCTCCTCAGGATGAGGGCGGGCGTGACGAATTTCGTCAGGGTTAAAGCAATGAAGGCGACATTAGCCGCTTCGACACAAACTCAGGGTTTCTTTTGATTGCCTTCAACGTGGCGGGCGAAATTGTTGAGAATGGCCTGCCACCCTCCTTGCTGCTGCTCGATGGAGTGCGTCGGTTCGCTGTCAAAGGTGACGCGCATGACGACGCCTTTGGCGTCGGGGGTGAACTCGACTTGCGCCGTGCGATCGCCGAACGAATACTCGATCAGCTTATGCTTGACGATCTTCGTGTAGGTCCCGGCGAAATCGAAGCCCATGCTGCCGTCCTTGGCCTCCATGCGCGAAGAGAAAGCGCCGCCCTCGCGCAAGTCAACGGAAGCAGCTGTCGTATGCCAGTCATCAGATGCGGCGTTCCACTGCTTAATGTCCGCGGGTGTCGTATAGGCCCGCCAGACTTGTTCGATGGGTGCCGCAACGGTCGTTTGGACGTTGATCTTCATAGGTGTGCGCCTCTCGCAAGGTGAGATGGAACTGGATTGGTCCGCCGCATTCATTCACCGGAACATTGACCATGTTGCGGCGAAAGCAGGGGGACATTCCCCCGCTCGATTCCGCCTTGCTCGTGCTGATTTAATGCTGCCGCGACAATTCGGGCGCGTAGCCGATGCCCAATATCCGCCGCATCCGGCGCCGATGATTGCTGCTTCATTGCAGGGGACTTCGGGGGAAGCGGTAATGAGGACGGTCTTGCTGGGCGCGGTGATCGCGATCACCTCGACGCTGGCGCATGCGGAAGACATGGCGGAGATGATCTCGCGGTATCGGCAGGCGCACGGCTTATCGGCCGTCAAGACCGACCCGCAACTCACCGCAATCGCCGAGCGGCAGGCAAAGGCGATGGCCGCTTCCGGCATCATGGATCACAGCGTGGCCGGATCATTCACCACGCGGATTTCCGGCGTGCGTACG
>VAZM01000191.1 GCA_005883135.1 Alphaproteobacteria bacterium | reverse complement strand
ACCGGCGCGGTGATGATCGACGGCAAGATGCAGGACGATGCCACGTGGAAACAGGCCAAAGTGCTGCTCGACCTCGCCCGCCTGGTCGCAACCAAGGACCCGGACATAGCGGCGCGGTACGGCCTTTGAGCCACTGGTGTGGCTCACGATCCTGGACTATCTCAGTGCGAGCATGAGCAAGACACGCAACGCCAAGTTCAAGATCGGCCAGGTGGTGCGGCACCGCGTGTTTCCGTTCCGCGGTGTCGTGTTCGACATCGATCCGCAATTCAACAACACCGAAGAATGGTATCAGTCGATTCCCGCGGAGGTGCGCCCGCACAAGGACCAGCCGTTTTATCACCTGTTCGCCGAAAACGCCGAAACGGAATACATTGCCTACGTTTCCGAGCAGAACCTGTTGGCCGACACGTCCGGCAAGCCGGTCCGTCATCCCCAGGTGGCCAAGGTGTTCGAGCAGGACGAGACGGGCGACTATCGGCCGCGCAATTCACTGCTGAATTGATTTTCGGAATACCCGCGGGTCCAGTGAATAGGCGTCGATGCGTCATTGGACTGCGCCCATTCCTCTTCAAGGGCGGCGCTGATCAAAGGCACCCTAAGCGTCAAACGTGGAGAACAAAAGAGGCGAGCCAAGGCGCGCCTCATTCTACGCGGTCGCGGCTGCAAGGCGTCGTCCCGCTCGGGACTGCGTAGATTTTTCCGCTGCGGTCCGGATACGTTGGGATCGCACGCGCCGACGCCGCTCGCGTCGCCTATTTCTTTTCCTGCTGTTCTAATTCTTTGGGATCGATAGGCGGTCCGTCATGAGCCTTGGCGAAATCGGCGAGCGGGATCGGGATGCTGATGGGTTGACGCGATCCGTTGATGGCTTGCACGTGCAGATTTTGACCGCTCTTCATCTTGGCAATCAGCTCATCGCTGGCCTCGTACTCGGCCATGCAGCCATTGGACAGGCAGATCACGTAGGGGGCGGTGAACGGCTGGCCATTGTCGATGATCACGCGCGTGCCAGCCTGGAGCGATACGCCAAGCGGTAACGTGACGCGCAGGAGCTTTTTCGCGTCTCCTTCCGGCTCGACCAGCACCACCAGCACCACCGGCATGCCCGACTCCTCGCGAGCGTCCCTGGCGAGGAAGCAAACCTGCTTGGCATTTGCCTCCGGACCCTTCTGGCAAACCTTGGTCCAGAAGGAGTAGGTCAGATCGGGCTGTCCGCCCTGTTGCGCCTGCGGGGTCGGAGCCGGGGCTGCCTTCGGCTTCGCCTTGGGCTGCGCTTTCGGCGCGCCTTGTTGGGCAACAGAATGAGATGCGCCGACGATCAGCGCAGCCATCGCGCCAAGCGCACCAAGCGCAAGACCAAGCGCCCGCGCCGTGAATATGACTCGGCATTTCATTGGCCGGCGGTGTGACATGCTCGCCGCTCACAACAAAGAGGCGCGCCGGAGGCGCGCCTCTTGTCTATCCAATCGCAAGTAGCCGTTTATCGCGTTGGCGCGGCCGGGGCTGGCGTCTGTGGCGCCGCCTGCTGACCCTCGAGCTTCTTGCGCGCCTCCTCGGCCCGCTTCTGCAGCTCTTCCTGCAGCTGCTTCTGCTGCTCCTCGAATTTCTTGGGGTCGGTCGGCGGGCCGTCATAGGCCTTGGCGAAATCCTGCAGCGGCACCACGAGACTGATGGGCTGGCCGGCACCGTTGATCCCTTGGATCACGAGGCCCTGCCCTTTCTTCAGCTTGCCGATCAACTCGCCGCTCGCTTCGTAATCGGCCATGCATCCGTTGTTGAAGCATATGACGTAGGCCCCGGTCATGGGCTGGCCGTTGTCGACGATCACCCGGGTTCCCGGCTGGATCGACATGCCGAGCGGCAACGTGACGCGGAGCACTTTCTTCGGATCGTTTTCCGGCTCGATCAATACCGCCGCGACCACCGGCATGCCCGATTCGACGCGCCCGTCTTTTCCGGTGAAGCAAACCTGCTTGGCGTTGGCCTCTTGGCCCTTCAGGCAGAACTTGGTCCAGGGAGAGAAGATGAGTTGCGGCTGTTCCGTCTGCGCCTGCGCTTGCGGCTGCTGCGCATGCGGAGCGGCGGGCTCGGCCGGCTTCTGTGCGGGCGCCGCCTTCGGGGCGGCCTTGGGTGCGGCTTTTGGCGCCGCCGGCGCCGGAGTGGCGGGCGGGGCTTGCGCGAAGGCCACGGAGGCGATCAATGCGGTGAGCATGGTCGTCGCCGCCGCGACGGCAAACGCGGACGCGGCCGGCCGGGCCGGCGCAAAAACCAACCGGTGATCCATCGACAGATCCTCTTCTTGACCTTCCCAGCGCCCCACGCCGGAACGGTTGCCCCGCATTAGGGTGTGTCGGCACCAAATGCGGCAGGAGCGTGACATCGCGCAACAGCCGCGCCCGTTTTAACGTGCGGATAAGCCACAACGTCGCCCCGTTATGATACGACATGTCGCTTCAAGCAGCCAACCCGCTGCGAATCCCGAGCCAAGCTGCCCCGGCTTGACCTAATTCGGTGGATTATTTGCCGAACCCCCCAGGCCCCATTCTTGCCCTGAGCGCGCACCCTTTCGGCGGCCCGCGCCGATCATGGGGCGAGCGCGCCTGCCGTGCGGCGCTGCTCGGCCTTGCCATTTGCGCCGGTTGGGGCGCGCCGAGCGTGACGCAAGCCGGCGAGGCGCGGCACGCCATTGCCATGCACGGCGCACCGGCGTGGCCCGAGGGCTTCACCCGTCTCCCCTATGCCAACCCCGATGCACCCAAAGGCGGGCGCCTGGTGCAGGGCGTGCTCGGCACCTTCGACAGTCTCAATCCGTTCATCGTGAAGGGGATCGCTCCCCCCGCCATCCGCGGCTACGTCGTCGAAAGCCTGATGGCGCGCGGCCATGACGAGCCGTTTACGCTTTACGGATTGATTGCGCGTGGCGTCGAGACCGATCCCGAGCGCAGCTATGTCACGTTTCACCTCGATCCAGCGGCAAAATTTTCCGACGGAGCGCCGGTCACCCCCGAGGACGTGATCTTTTCGTGGCAGCTGCTGCGCGATAAGGGGCGCCCGAACCATCGGACCTATTACGCCAAGGTCGCCAAGGCGGAAGCGATCGGCGAGCAGGCGGTACGCTTCGATCTCTCCGGCAGCGACGATCGCGAGCTTGCACTCATCCTCGGCCTGATGCCGGTGCTGGCGAAGCACGCGGTCAAACCCGAGACGTTCGAGGAAACGTCGTTTCAGGCGCCGCTGGGAACCGGGCCTTACCTCGTTGGCGAGGTCACCCCCGGCAAGAGCGTCACCCTCAAGCGCAATCCCAATTACTGGGGCCGCGATCTTGCCATCAATCGCGGCCTGTGGAACTTCGACGAGATCCGTCTCGATTTTTACCGCGAGGCCAATTCGCATCTGGAGGCGTTCAAGCGCGGACTTTACGACTTTCGCATCGAACACGATCCCGGACGTTGGCAGACCGCTTACGATTTTCCCGCCCTGCGCGAGGGCCGTGTGCTCAAGGAAGCGCTGCCGACCGGAGTGCCGAAGGCGAGCAGCTATTACGTGTTCAACACCCGCCGCGCGGTCTTCTCCGACATTCGCGTGCGCGAGGCGATCTTGCTGCTGTTCGATTTCGAGTGGATCAATCACGGCTATTTCTTCGATCTCTACCGCCGCAGCGCGAGCTATTTCGACGACTCGGAGCTATCCTCGCACGGCCGGCCGGCCGATCAGCGCGAGAGAGCGCTGCTCGCGCCGTTCGCCGGTGCCGTTCGTGCCGACGTGCTCGATGGTGCCTGGTCGCCGCCGGTCAGCGATCGCTCCGGCCGCGACCGCGCAACGCTCAAGCGCGCGCTCGACCTGCTCGCGGCCGCCGGCTACGAACTCCGCGGCACCGAACTGGTCGAGCGCAACAGCGGCCGGCCGCTGACCTTTGAGATCTTGGTCACCGCACGAGACGAGGAGCGGCTTGCCTTGTTGTTCTCGCAGAGCCTCAAGCGCGCCGGGATCACAGCACGGGTTCGTCTGGTCGACGCGGTTCAATATGAGGGCCGGCGCCTCACCTACGATTTCGACATGATCGAGTATCGCTGGGAGCAATCGTTGTCGCCCGGCAACGAGCAAGCGTTCTATTGGGGCTCGGCCGCGGCCGATCAGCCCGGCACGCGCAATTACATGGGCGTCAAGAGCGCGGCGGTGGACGCAATGATCGCTGCGCTCCTGAGGGCCGAGGGCGGCGCGGATTTCGTTGCCGCGGTGCGCGCCCTCGACCGGGTGCTGATCTCCGGCTTCTATGTCATTCCGTTGTTTTATCCTCCGGCCCAGTGGATCGCACGCTGGACGACGGTAGGCCGGCCGGCGACCACTTCGCTTTATGGTTACCTTCCCGAAACGTGGTGGCGCGAGCCGAAGCCCCCATGAACATCGCTTCTTCCGAGTGAGACGTTGTCCGCGCCGAACTCGTTGACGAGCCGTTAACAGCCCTCACCTAGGATCACAGGCTGCATTCTGGGCGGCGGCTCCTCGTCATGGCGTTATTGGGTCCGGTGGTGGTGGTTGCCGAAAGCCCGGCGACCGATTTCAGCGATGTGCTCGCCAAGGCGGGCGCGTTCCCGATCGCGCAAACGCGCTGGGCGGATGTGCCCGCCGCGATCGCCGAAACCCAGCCCGTCGCACTCGCCATCGCCGACCACCAAACCGTTCCCTCGCCGCGACAGGTGGATGCGGCGATCGAATGCATCGAGACGCGCGGCGGCCCGGTCATGCCGGTGATCGCGCGGGTGGACGCGAGCAGCACCCTTGCCATTCCGGGCGCACTGCCGATCGCGATCGACGACTCCGCCGAGCGTTTGATCGCGCGGCTGCACTCGGCGTTGCGCATCCGCAGCCTGCATGCCAGCGTGCTGCGTCGCTCGCGCGCGGCAGGCGCAAAGAAGCCATTAGTGGCTTTCGTTCCCCCTGACCTGCTCGAAGACTCGACCGTGCTTTGTGTGGCGCGCGGCGGCTCCTATCCCGCGCTGTCGCTCCCGATCGCCCGGCGCGCCGGTCTCATCGGTGCGCTGAGCATCGACACCGCCACACGCTATCTCAACACCCGCGACGTCGACGGGGTGGTCATCGGCGATGGACTTGGACCGGGCGCGATTGAAGCGTTTCTGACCCTGCTTGCCGAGAACGCTCGCTTTCGCGATCTGCCCGTTGGCGTGCTGAACAATGCTGCGGCGGACGACGAACGCCTGCCCAATCTGGTGCGCGCCGAAGGCGATCCGGCGCGCCTCGTCGAGCGCATTCTTCCTTTCGTGCGCCTGCATGCGTTCGAAAGCCACCTCATGCGCGCCTTGAAAGCGCTGGAGAGCGAAGGAGCGATCGACCCGGATACCGGTCTGTTTGCCGCGCAAGCCTTCTGGCGCAACCTCGAGCGCACCGTGCGGGAGAGCGAAAAGACCGGCAGCCCCCTCTCTGTTGCGCGCTTTACCTTCGAAGGCCTCGCCGATCGCCGCGCCTATGTCGATGCCGCCAGGCTTTTCAGCCGCCTTGTGCGCAACACCGATTTCGCCTGCCGGGAACAGGATGGATCCATCCTGGCAGTCTTCACCAAGACCGATCTGCGCAGCACGCACCTGCTTGCGCGCCGGATCGGCGGCGTGCTCAGGCTGACCATGCTCTCGCCCGGGGGTGACCGCCGCGCCATCAAACCGACAATCACCTTGGCCGCATTCAAGCCCAGCGATGATCTCAGCACCTTGGTGGCGCGCCTGGGAGCGCATGCCAAGGTTGCCGCCGAGTGACGGCAGGCCTACGCTCCCACCCCTCGCAAGAGGAGAGCGCCATGGCTTCAGCCCTGCCGATCGACATGGTGTCGGACGTCGTGTGCCCCTGGTGTTTCATCGGCAAGCGCCGGTTGGAAAAGGCCATCGCCTTGCGGCCTGACATTGCGGTCGAAGTGCGATTTCGCCCTTACTTCCTCAATCCTTGGGTGCCGCGCGAAGGGATGAGCCGCGAACAGTATCTCACCACGAAGTTCGGCTCGCCCGAGCGTTACCGCGCCATTGCGCAGCGCGTGGCACAAGCTGCGGCGGCCGAGGGTCTGACCTACAAGCTGGACGACATCAAGCAGCAGCCCAACACGCTCGATTGCCACCGCCTCATACTGTGGGCCGGTGAAAAGGCCGCGAGCATGAAGCAGCGGCTGATGGAACTCTATTTCGCCGAAGGCGCCGATCTGACCGACCGCGGCGTGCTCCTTGCGGCCGCCGCTGCATGCGGCCTCGATCCCGAGCGCGTGCGCGAGCGTCTGGCGGGCGAAGATGACGTCGAACGCGTCACGCAGGAGGCCGAGGCCGCCAAGGAGGCGGGCATCGACGGCGTGCCCTATTTCATTTTCGGCGGTCGCATCGCCGTGCAGGGCGCGCAGGCCCCCGAGCATCTCGCGCAGGCGATTACGCAGGCGGCCAACGGACAAGCCGAACAGCGCGCGGCCGGTTAGCATCACCAAAAGCAGCGCCGTGTAGCCCTTTGGCGCGCGGTCACGCGGCCTTGGCCGGTTGTGCGAGCGTCACCAGATTGCGCAGAATGGCCGCGGTTCCCCGCAGGCGCGCGTCGGGATTTTCCCAATCGTCGAAGAAGACGACCTTCATGTCCGGCCGCACGCGCGCGGCCGGGCCGAGATCGCGGATGAACGCGACGAGCCGATCGGGATTGGCGAAGGTGTTGTCGCGGAACGACACCACCGCACCCTTCGGGCCGGTCTCGATCTTTTCCACGTTGGCCTGCCGACATAGCGATTTAATCGCGACGATCTGGAGGAGATGCTCGACCTCCACCGGCAGCGGCCCAAAACGGTCGACGAGCTCGGCGCCAAACGCCTCGATCTCCCGCTCGTCCTCGATTTCGGCGAGCCGTCGGTACAGCGCAAGGCGCACCGGCAGGTCGGCGACGTAATCCTCGGGGATCATCACCGGCGTTCCGACGGTGATCTGCGGCGACCACTTATCGGCGACCGGCGCGCTGATGCCGGCTTTCAGGCTCGTCACCGCCTCTTCCAGCATTTGCTGATAGAGCTCGAAGCCGACCTCCTTGATGTGTCCGGACTGCTCCTCCCCCAGGAGATTGCCGGCGCCGCGAATGTCGAGATCGTGAGAGGCGAGTTGGAATCCGGCACCGAGCGTGTCGAGTGATTGCAACACCTTGAGCCGGCGTTCGGCCTGCGGCGTGATTTTGCCCGCGGCCGGCAGCGTGAACAAGGAATAGGCGCGCAGCTTGGAACGGCCCACTCGCCCGCGCAGCTGATAGAGTTGGGATAACCCGAAACGATCCGCGCGATGCACGATGAGCGTGTTGGCAGTCGGAATGTCGAGGCCGGATTCGATGATCGTGGTCGACAGCAGCAGGTCGTACTTGCCGTCGTAGAAGGCGGACATGATGTCTTCGAGCACGGCCGCGGGCATCTGCCCATGCGCAACCGCGACCCGCACTTCGGGCACGTGCTTGTCGAGAAAATCCTTGGCGCCGGCGAGATCCTCGATGCGCGGACAGACATAGAAGGATTGCCCGCCACGGTAGCGCTCGCGCAACAATGCCTCACGCACGATGACGGGGTCAAACGGCGCAACAAAGGTGCGCACGGCAAGCCGATCGACTGGCGGCGAGGCGATGATCGACAGATCCCGCACGCCAGACAGCGCGAGTTGCAACGTGCGCGGGATCGGCGTCGCGGTCAGCGTGATCACATGCACCTCGGCGCGCAGCTGTTTGAGCCTTTCCTTATGGGCCACGCCGAAATGCTGCTCCTCGTCGACGATAAGCACGCCGAGGTCGCGGAATTTGATCGTCTTGCCGAGCAGCGCATGCGTACCGATGACGATGTCGACGCTGCCGTCGGTAATTCCTTTCTTCACCCGCGCCAGCTCCGCGGTGGAGACCAGTCGCGAGGCTTGCGCGATGTGAACGGGAAATCCGCGAAACCGCTCGGTGAAGGTGTGCGCATGTTGGCGGGCAAGGAGTGTCGTAGGCACCACCAGCGCGACCTGTCTGCCGTTCATGGCGGCGACGAAGGCTGCCCGCAACGCCACCTCGGTCTTGCCGAACCCCACGTCGCCGCAGATCAGCCGGTCCATCGGCCGTCCGGACGCGAGTTCGTCCAGTACCACGTCGATTACGGCCTGCTGGTCCTCGGTCTCTTCATAGGGAAATCCCGCGCAGAACTCGTCGTAGGGTCCGGGTTCCACGGTCAAACGCGGCGCCTCCCGCAGCTGCCGTTCGGCCGCGATCTTGATCAGGCTGTCGGCGATGTCGCGGATGCGACGCTTCATGCGCGCTTTGCGCGCCTGCCACGCGCCGCCACCGAGCCGATCGAGCTCGACCCGGGTCTCTTCCGCGCCATAGCGGGACAGAAGCTCGACGTTCTCGACCGGCAGGAACAGCTTGTCGCCGCCGGCGTAATGGATTTCCAGGCAATCGTGCGGCGCGCCGGCGGCTTCGATCGCGCGCAGCCCGATGAAGCGTCCGATGCCATGATCGACGTGGACCACGAGATCCCCGGCGGCAAGGCTCGTCACTTCCGCGATG
>VAZM01000190.1:27078-41544 GCA_005883135.1 Alphaproteobacteria bacterium | reverse complement strand
TTGTTTCTGACCCCAGCGCCGCCGCACACGCCGTTCCGCCGCACGCAAGGCTATGTCGATCAACAATCCGACGACACCGACCGCGAGCATCGCCGACATGACGATTTCCGGCGACAGGTTGCTCTGCCCCTGAACCAGCACGAAGCCGACGCCGGACGACACCACGATCGGCTCGGCGCCGACCAGCGACTGCCAGGCAAGCCCGGCGCTGACGCGCAAACCGGAGACGATCGAGGGCAGCGCGCCTGGCAGCAGCACCTCGCGCACGATGCGCGGGCCCCCTGCGCCCAGCGTCTGCGCCGCCTCGGTGAGCTGGCGCTCGACCAGTTGCGCACCGCGATAGGCATTGACCAGGCAGGGAGCGAAGGCACCGGCGAAGATCACCATGGTCGGTCCGCCGATGCCGGTACCGAACCACAGCGCCGCGAACGGCACCCAGGCGAGCGGCGCCACGTAGCGGTAGGCTTCGAACACGGGGGACACCATATCGTCGAGCAGCCGCCAGTGGCCCATGGCAAGCCCGAGCGGCACACCGATCACCGCCGCCAGCGAGAAGCCGAGCCCCCAGCGGCCGAGACTCGCCAACACATGGTCCTGCAGCGTATCGCCGGCAAAGGGCTGCACGATCATGCGCAGGCAGGCCGTGACCACGTCGACCGGCGACGGTAACACCAGTCTGGTCACCAGCCCGGAGCCGGCAACGAGCTGCCACAGGCCGAAGAACACGACCGCGCCGACCACCCAGAGCATGGCGAGCTCGCGCCGGCTCGGCGCGGTGCGCGCTAGACTGTCCGCCATCGCAGCACGCTCCGTTCGATCATTGCCAACAGCTTCATCATTGCCGCCCCGAGCACGCCGACGGCGATCATCGCGGTGGCGATCATGGCCGGGTCGATGTCGCGATAGGCTGACATCAGCACGCGCCCGAGGCCGAAGAAGGCGCCGACCAGCTCGGCAGCGACCAGCGTCGTCCAGGAGGCCTGCAAGGACAGACGCAGGCCGGTGAAAATCATCGGCATGGCGCCGGGCAGCACCACGTCCCAGAGGATGGCGCGCCGCGTACCGCCGTGCACGCGCGCCGCCTCGATCAGAATGGGATGGACGCTGCGCACGCCGACATGCGAGTTGATGACGGCGGGGACGAAGGCGGCGAACCAGATCACCAGGATCTTCGCAGCATCGCCGAGGCCGAACCAGACGATCGCCAACGGAATCCAGGCGAGCGGCGGGATCGGCCGCACCAGCAGGAAAGCCGGGTTGACCAGCGCCTCGAAGCGGGGGTTCAAGCCCATGGCGAGGCCGAGCGGCACGCCGCTCACGATCGCCACCAGGAAGCCGAGGAATACCAGGCGCACGCTGTGATAGGCCTGCATGGCGAGCGTGCCGCCGGCGTAGCCTTCGAACATGATCTGCCGCGCGGCGGCGGCGATCTCGGTCGGGCTCGGCACGCGCTGGCGGTCCACGATCCCGGTCACATCCGTCGCCAGGCACCAGAGCAGCAGCAGCACGATCAACGTCAGGACGCCGGTAAGCGTGCGTCGGCTGATCCATGAGACGACGGCTGCGCCGGCCGAGCGCGGTCCCAAGACCCGCCAGTTCATGCGATCCGCGCCATTCTTGATCATACTCGTCTCTCGAGCAGCTTTACGACATCAACAAGCGGCTCGGCGGCTATGAGGGCCCTGCTAATTCGCGCGAGGGACTAGATAGGAGGCTGCCAACAGAAGCGGCAGCCGCTCGGATTCTAAAATGATGCATTCCTTGAGGGCGTCCACATATCCGCGCACGTAATCTATGCCGTGCTGATTCAGGAGGCGTTCAATCCGTTCGTCGAATGCAGGTCTCGCCCCGTCGGTGGAGAGCGTCTTTCGGTAACTCTCAAACTCGGCCTTGAGCGATCGATCGAGCATATCCGGGTCCCCTCCAGGAACTACGCTGCTGAAGATACAGCGGAGCTAGTACAGAACATAAAGTACGCGGGCAAAGATTATAGGGGCAAAAAAAACGGAATGACGACTGGGGGAACGAACCAGGTGGCCATGGTACTTACCCTGCGGGGTTTAATGATCCAAGGTGCAGCAGCGACATGGCCTTAGGGATGAAGGCCAGTCAACAAGAGCATCGCAACGAATAACACAACTACCGCTGCCATCAGGGAAAAGTAGGCTGTTTTGGTTGCAAAATCGGAGAGAAAAAAGTCGGGTCTTGCGAGTACACAGCTCGTCTCAAGGAGCCCGCCATTCCTCTGCATAATATGGCGCCTACCTTGACTGAGAAGGTTGGGGCCGGGAATGCTGGCGGAGGGAGTGGTACTGTCTTCTAACATTCTCCAGTGGAGGCAGGGAACCCTAGAACCTCAAACCCTCTGCGTCACCCGGACGGATTCTCCGAGGCTTTCGTCTGCGTCACCGATCCTGACGGGAGCCTGAGCAGACTCTCTCAATAAGAGTCTCCAAATTCACTCCGACGAGCTTGCCCTCTCGGACGATGCGCTTGCCGTGAACCCAGGAATGATCGACCCGCGTCAGGGCGCAGAATGCGAGCGCAGCGACGGGGTCCTCCGAACCCGCGAGTTCGATTCGGCCGCTGTCGATGGCAATGAAGTCCGCCGCACAGCCCGGCACCAAGCGACCGATGTCATTGCGCCCCAGGAGCTTCGCTCCGTTTCGGGTCGCCATCTCGAGCACGGTCCGCGCGCCGAGGAAGCTTGCGTCATTTTCCGCGGCCACTCGCGACAGCAGAACGGCGGTACGAATCTCGGACAACAGGTTCGAGGAGTCATTGGACGCCGATCCGTCGACCCCCAGGCCAACCATGATCGCCTGATCGAGATAATGTCGCACCGGCGCGATCCCGGAGCCGAGGCGCATATTGGAACTGGGGCAGTGGCAGATCCCGCAGCCGCAGCGTCGCAGGACCGCAACATCGTCCGGGTTAAAATGCACGCCATGCGCGAGCCAGGTCTCTGCGGTCAGGCAGCCGAGCTCCTGCGCCACCTGCACGGGCCGTTTCCCGTACTTATGCAGCGCGAAATCGATCTCGCCTGCTGTCTCGCCGAGATGGAAATGTAACTGTACTCCCTTTTCGGCAGCTAGCACGGCGGAAGCGCGCAGCAATTCCGCCGTTGCCGATCGCAGCGAGCTGGGGGCGACAAACACCTGGCGAAATGAGCCGGGGCGCGTGTCGTGAAATTGCGCGATCAGATCCGCCGTATGGGCAAGGATGTGATCCGCCTGCTCGACCAAGGACTCCGGAGCGAATCCGCCCTGCGCTCGGCCGAGATCTTGGCTGCCCCGACCCAGATGAAAGCGGATGCCGAACCCTGCAGCGATGTCGAACAAAGCCGACGCCGCCAGCCCTTTCGGCCAGAGATACTGATGATCCGCAACGGTGGTGCATCCCGAGAGGACGATCTCCGCCAACCCGAGCTCGACCGCGCGGGCGATGGTCCCGGGCGTCAATGTCTCCCAGCGCGGGTATAGCCCCTGGAGCCATCCGGTCAGGCTCATGTTCTGAGATGCAGGCCAAGCGCGATCGAGTGACTGATAGAGATGATGATGGGTATTGATCAGGCCGGGCAGCACGATGTGCCCCGCGAGGTCGACGATCACATCCGCCCGTGGCGACAGGCTGTTTCTTTCGCCGACGGCTTCGATGAAGCCGTCACGAATCAGCATTTCGCCCCGCGCAATTTCACGGCGTGCATCGTCCATCGTGACGAGAACGCGCGCGTTGCGGACCAGCAAAGTGCCCATTGCGCGTTCGCCGCAGGAGCTATTCCGCGTGCGCCCAAGATGATCGGATCCGAGTGGAGCCGATCACGTCCGCGAAGTGACGCCGCATCGTCGTGAGGGAGCTTGCATGCAGGTCGTGTTCGGACAGAGGAGCATGGACGCAGTCTTCCGGGACGATCGCGTAGTAATCCCGGTCAAACGCCTCACGCACCGTGGACTCGACGGCAATGTTGGTTTCGCTGCCGGCGACGATGAGGGTGCGGATGCAGTTGCTGCGCAACAGGATCTCAAGCTGCGTGTCGGCGAACGCACTGGCACGATGATAACGAACTATCTGCTCGCCCTCGCATGGCACAATTTCGAGTCCCGTCGTCGGGTCCTCCTGGCGTGCGGAGGCTGCAGGCCACGCATGAACGACGAAACATCCGGCGCGCCGCGCATGGCCGGCCAGGTCTTGGATGCCCGCCGGAGATGCGCCCGGCGACACAACGGAACGGCCCGTCACCAGCAACAAAGCCGTGTGCTCCGGATCGACCTTGCGGCCGAGCGTTCTCAGCTGGCGCTGCGCGCGACTCTCCGGCTGCCAGTTACGCGGGCCGTTTCCGAGCTTTTGCCAGGCCGCGATGATGTCCGCAGACGGCGCGAGAATTCCGAAGGAGCGGGCCAGAACCGCCAATGAGGCCTTCTGACGGTCCTCGGAGTAGCAGCCCACGCAATCGGCGGGAACGACCACCTGGTAATCGCGGAAGAATGCATCGCGGGCCGTGGATTCGACGCAAACCTCGGTGGCGACACCGGCCAGAACCAAACTTCGAATACCGTTCGTGCGCAAAAACAAATCGATCGCGGAGCCCCAGAATGCGCTGTAGCGGTGCTTGGTCAAGACGATCTCGTTTGGCGCTTCGCGCGGATCAATCCCCTCGACGAACTCCGCCCCGTGACTGCCAGTCAGGCAGATGCTGTTCGGGTATCCGCGCCGCGCGTACTGCTCGGCAAGCGTTGGGCTCAGAACGACGTCGTCATAGATCGTGCGCATGAAGATAATCAGGAGGTTCGCCCGTCGCGCTGCCGCTATCAGGACCTTCAAACGATCGATCATCGGCGCGACTGGAGAAATATCGTCACCCGCCAGCCCGCAGACGCCTTGCGGCAGCGCAAAGTCATTCTGCACGTCGATAATGATCAACGCGGTGCTCGCCGGATCGATCCGCTCCTCGAACCCGAGAATGTCGTGCTTGCGGTAACGTGATCCGATCATCGGATGGGCTCCCAAATTGATGAACCTCGAGCAAAAGGGGTCTCTCGCGAGATCAAGCGCCCCCTCCCGGTGGGTCCGCCACCGCTGGGACCGCGGCATGCTATTTTGCGGCGTTCAGTACCGAACCGTGGAATAATACCCGCAAAGATGGCGACCTGAAATGACAGAACGGCCCCGCATCCGCATCCAGGAGTCCCCCTTGTTACCCGGAGCTCTCTAATCATGGACAAAGTCGGCTTTTGCTTTCTCGACCGGCCCGCGATTCCACAGCAGCTGGAGCTCGTCCAGCAGGCCGAGACGCTCGGTTACCATTCAGCGTGGGTTTGCGAAACCCGGCTCGCGCACGAGGGGTTCTCCGTCCTCGGCGCATTCGCCGCCCTCACCAAGCGCATCAAGCTGTGCACCGGCATCGTCAATACCTGGACCCGCGGCCCGGCGCTTATGGCGATGACGCTTGCCACCCTGGACGAGCTCGCTCCGGGGCGCGTGATCTGCGGCCTCGGAGCATATTGGGATCCCCTCGCATGGAAGCAGGGCATAGAACGCTCGAAGCCGCTGACACAGATGCGTGAGTACCTGACCGCCTTACGCAGGCTGCTTCACCTCGACGAGTTCAGCTACGAAGGCGAATTCGTGAGGCTGCGTGAGATCAGCCTCGATCTCGGCCATCATTCAAAACGTGAGCCGAAGAAGGTCAAGCTGTATATCGGCCCCACGGGACCGAAAATGACGCAGCTTGCCGGAGAGATCGCCGACGGCGCCATCCTCAACGGGTTGTTGTCGGTAAACTACACCCGGCAAATGGTGGAATGGATCAAGATGGGTGCCGCGAAGTCCGGCCGTTCGCTGGCAGGATTTGAGCAGCCGCAACTCATCAATGTGTCGCTCGGCGACGACGAAGCGGAGGCGCGCACTCGGTCGCGTTATCTTGTGACGAAATATCTTGGCCAGCAGCCCCACATCGGCAAGGCCTCGGGCCTGGAGCCCGAGCTGATCGAACGCATCAAGCACACCATGGGCGGCTGGCCGGCTCGTGCTGGGGGCATCGAGGATGCGATGAAGCTCGTGAGCGACGAGATCACGGATTCGCTCACCATTTCGGGCAATGTTACAACCGTCAAGGATCGCACCTACGAGTGGATCAAGGCCGGTATCTCCTATCCGATCATCTTGCCGTTGTCGGAGAATTACGGCGAGATCGTCGAGGCGTTCGCCCCAGGAAAATGGTAGCGTTTCGGGGCACGAGCTCCCGAGTCTTAGCCCCCGCGACTTTGCCCCGCGACTTTGATGCCGACCGGCAATTTTGTCTCGATCCGCAACGTCAGCCTGATCTACGGCGAGGGAGAGGACTCGATCCTTGCCGTCCAGGACCTCTCGTTGGAAATCGAAAAGGGCGAGTTCGTTGCCGTGGTCGGTCCGAGTGGTTGCGGGAAATCATCGCTGATGAAGCTCGTCACCGGTCTGGTGCGGGCCACCCGCGGCGAAATCTACGTCGGTGACCAGCGGGTGCTTGATCCGATCCGCGGCGTGGGCATGGCATTCCAAAATCCAACGCTCATGCCGTGGCGCACAACGCTTGCCAACATCATGCTTCCGTTCGAGATCGTCCAACCGCACAAGCGATTGATCGGCCGCGATCGCGCCAGATATGTCGCACAGGCCGAGCAGCTCCTCGCCACAGTGGGTCTCAGACAATTCGGCGGCAAGTTTCCCTGGGAGCTTTCCGGCGGAATGCAGCAGCGCGCCAATCTATGCCGCGCGGTCATCCATCAGCCGGAGCTTCTCATGCTCGACGAGCCGTTCGGCGCGCTCGACGCCTTCACGCGGGAAGAGCTATGGAGCGTGATGCAAAGGGTCTGGATCGAGAAGCGCTTTACTGGCGTGCTGGTGACGCACGATCTGCGGGAAGCGGCGTTTCTGGCGGACCGAGTGTTCGTGATCAGCCCCCGGCCGGGTCGCGTCATCTATGAAACCAGAATCGATATCCCACGACCAAGAACACTGCAGACGACTTTCGAGCCGCGCTTCGTCGATATCGTGCACGCCCTGCGCGAACGGATCAGCCAAGAATTAACTGTATGACGAACGCCCGCCGCCTGCAGATCGCCATCCCTTGGCTCGTCGGCGTTGGCCTGTTCGCCGTGTGGGAGCTCGCCTGCCGCGTCTTCGAGATTCCGCCTTTCGTGCTGCCGCGGCCGAGTGCCGTGTTCGCGACGATGTACGACTATCGCGGACCGCTTCTCGAGCACAGCCTGCACACGCTTTTCACGACCATCATTGGTTTCGTCCTGGCGGTGGCCGGCGGCACGGCAATCGGGCTTGCGGTCGGCGCATCGAGCTTTGTCTATGTTGGGCTTTATCCCGTCCTGATCGCGTTCAACTCGATCCCAAAAGTGGCGCTAGTTCCGGTGATCGTGATCTGGTTTGGCATCGGCACGATTCCGGCGGTCATCACCGCATGCAGCATCGCGTTCTTTCCGATAGCGGTGAACATTGCGACCGGACTTGCGACCATCGAACCGGAGATGCGCGACGTGCTGCGCTCGCTTGGCGCGAACCGGTGGGAGATACTGACCAAAGTCGGGCTGCCGCGATCGACGCCTTACCTGTTCGCATCGCTCAAAATAGCGATCACGCTGTCCTTCATCGGATCGGTCATTTCGGAGACGGTCGCATCTAACATCGGGATTGGGTATCTTATGCTTTCGGCGTCTTCGCGCTTCGAGGTGCCGCTGGTGTTCGCCGGTCTGATTATCGTCGGCGCAATGGGCATCGGCATGTATGCGGTCTGCGTCGTTTTCGAGCGCCGGATGACGCGCTGGGCATTCCGCAGCCAGGACCTGATCAGCTGACGGCTTGGCCGACGCTACGGAATCCAGCTAAATCCGCAAGCAGGTAGTCAAGCCCTGTGAATGCAGGGATGTTAAGGATCCGTTCCCTTTGGCTGCGGATCTGCTGTTGGCTTGGCCGCAGGGCTGGTAATCGGCTAAGTTCGAACAACGGCGCTGTCGCGGGCGCCTCGCGGGACAGGGCGTTGGTTTCGGAATCAAAACGCAAGGGTGCCTCAGAACGTCTCTGTCCCCCGTTCCCTACTGTACTGTACCCCTGCGGCCGGACGGTTTCAAACTTTGCGGATGAAGGGAAGCGAGCGAGAAAGAGGTTGGACTGAAACGCGGAAGAGCCGCTCGGTAGCAAGCGTCCTGTCCGCGCTTGAGGAGATCAAGATGAAAACGACAGCTTCGCGTCGGGCATTTCTCGCGGGGGCCGCCGGTGCTCTAGCGGGCCCCCTCGTCGCACGCGGACAAGGTGCGCGGCAGAAGGTCCGGTTCGCGGTGGATTGGGTCTGGCAGGGAAATCACTCGATTTGGACCTACGCCGAGGATACCGGCATATTCGCCGCCGAAAAGATCGAGCCGCAGCTTTCGCGCGGCTACGGCTCCGCCGATAACCTGACCAAGCTCGGGGGCGGTGCCCTCGACATGGCGCTCGTCGACCCCAATCTCTTGTCCAAATTCAACCAGGACAATCCCGCCGCCCAGGCGGTCTCTACCTGCATCGTCTACGACGCCGCTCCGAGCGCGGTGATCTTTCTTAAGTCGTCCGGAATCAAGACGCTGAAGGATCTCGAGGGGCGCAGTCTGGCGATCTCCGAGGGCGACGCGACGTGGCCGCTGTTCCAGGTTCTGTGCCGGATCAACAACATCGACGTCAAGAAGATCAAGATCGAGAACATGAGCGGGCAGCTGCGCGACAGCATGGTCATTCAGAAGCGGGTGGATGCTTCCCTCGGCTTCTTCGTAACCGCCGTGATCAATATCGCGGCGGCGGGCGTGCCGCGTGATCAGATCGGCTATCTGCAATTCAACAAGAACGGGCTTGCGCTAAGGATTATGCGGCCGCAAACCCCGATGCGGTCGGCGGCTTCGTGCGCGGGACGGTCAAGGGCGCCAAAGCGATGCTTGGCAATAAGACCGCCGCGATCGCCTCGCTGCTCAAGCGCGACAGCTTGCTGAAGCCTGAGATCGAATCCGAACGCAATGACCTGATCATTGAAGGATCCCTGCTCACACCTTGGGTGCGAGAACATGGATTGAGCACGGTCGATCCGCAACGTTTCGAATACACCACGGGTCTGGTCGCCGAGGCTTTCGGCGTCGCCAAGAAGCCGGCGATGAGCGACATCTACACGGACAAGTTCCTGCCCGCGCAAGCCGACCGGATGATGAGCTGAAGGCGGTTAGGGGTCTGTGCGGTGACGCCGTCGCCCTCCTTCGAGGGAATCGAGATTTGCGGACTTAACTTTGCCGGCCGCTACCGGCTGTTGACCTCCTCGATTATCCCGCGTCCGATCGCGTTCGTATCGACGCTGAACGAGGACGGCACGTTGAACGCAGCGCCGTTCAGCAGCTTCATGATCGCCTCGGTCGAAGCCGCCCTGCTTGCGTTTTCGATCGGGCCCAGCGAGCTGCCCAAGGGTACGCTGCAGAACGTGGTGCGGAACCAAGAATACGTCATCAACACAGTGCCGGTCGAGCTCGCGCGCGAGGTCCAGATCTGCGGCGAGGATCATGCGCCGGGAATTTCCAAGATCACGCTTGCGTCGCTGCACGGCATTGCGTCGAAAAGGATCAGGACTCCCCGGATCGCCGAGACCAAGGTGCAGTTCGAGTGCGCCCTGCGCACGGTCATACCCTTTGGCGAGAGCCGTATGGTCGTAGGCGAGGTGCTGGTGATGCATGCCCTCGAAGGGCTGGTGCACGATGGCAAGATCGATGTCCGAGAATACGCACCGCTCGGCCGGATCGCCGGACGCGCCTATTGTGCGCTCACTGATCTGATTTCGGTCTGAAGCGCGGGGGCGTCATGATGGAAGTGGCGATCGATCTGGTGCTTCAAGGCGACGTCGTGCTTCCCGATCGCGTCGTTTCGTCGGGTCATGTAGCGATCGCCGGAGAGAATATCGTGTCGGCTGGCGAAGGTCCCGGGCCCGCCGCCAAAGCGACCGAACGATTCGAAGATTGCCTGCTGTTCCCGGGCATTGTTGACGCGCAGGTCCATGCGGGCAGCTGCGAGGGTTTTCCGGGTCTGCGAGACGCGACGCGCGCGGCGGCCGCCGGCGGCGTCACCACGATAATCGACATGCCGTTCGATGATCCCCGCCCGGTCGATACGCCAGACCTATTCAAGCAAAAGGTCGAAGCCGTACACCGCTATGCGGCCATCGACGTCGGCCTCTATGTCACCGCGCGCAAGGATGGCGACTACGACGTGCTGCGTGCGCTCGTCGCCGCGGGCGCGCTGTCGATCAAGCTCTCGACTTATGAATATCATCCGGTCCGGTTCCCGCGGTTCAGCACGGGAGAGATGTTCGAAATCTTCCTGTTGGCGGCCGAGCTCGGGGTCCCGGTCGCGTTTCATAATGAGGATCAGGAGCTGGTCACCCGCCTCCTGGCCCGAGCGGCCGCAGCGGGCAAAAAGGGCATGGAGATCCACGGAGCGGGACGCGCGCCCATTGCCGAGCTCGTGGCCGACGCGCAGGTTCTGGAATTGGCGGCGAATACCGGCGTCCGCTGCCATATCGTGCACAGCACGGTGGCGGCCGGCAACCGCATCGCGGATATCGGTCGAAACCTGCGTGCATTATTTCATTTTCAACGATGCCGACGCCCTGCGTCAGGGGGCCTTCCTCAAGCTGAACCCGCCGCTGCGCTGCGAAGCCGAGCGCCTGGCATTGTGGAATAGCCTCGCCGCCGGCGAGATCGATTTGGTATCGACGGATCACGTGGCATGGCCGATCAGCCGAAAATCCGATCCGGACATGGCAAAGAACGGGTCGGGAATTCCCGGTCTCGAGACGCTGTTGCCCGCCTTCTACACGGCGGCGGTCCGCGATCACGGACTTTCACCCGTCTTGGTCGCCCGCATGATCGCCGAGAATCCGGCGCGTCATTTCGGCCTTCATCCCATGAAGGGCGTGCTTGCGCCTGGCGCCGACGCTGACGTCGCGGTGCTTCGACTGGGCGAATGCACCTTCGAAGCCGAGCGGATGGCGTCGGGAATCAAATGGTCCCCCTATGCGGGAATGAAGATGGCAGGCGAGGTTCACGCGACCTATTTGCGCGGCCGGAAGGTCTATCAAAACGGCGCGCTGGTTGCGCCTCCCGGCACCGGACGCTTCCTTCGCCGCGGACACTGCGCATGGAGCTGACGTCAAGCACGCTCGTCGACAAGCTGATGCCGGAGCTGTCGACCCTGTTCGACACGATTCGCGATCAGTCGCGCGATGGCGCCGGGGTGACCCGCGATGCCTTTGGCCCGCGGGAGACTCAGGCCGCCGATACGCTCGCCGCTTTTGCCCGCCGCAAGGGTCTAGAGGCGGGGTCCGACTCGGCCGGCAACCTTCACGTCACGGCGGCTGGCGCGCTCGACGATCCGCCTCGGATCATGCTCGGCTCCCATCTCGACTCGGTGCCGGTCGGCGGCAACTACGACGGGCTCGCCGGGGTGATCGCGGGTCTTGCCGTGCTCTGCTTGCTTGATCGAGGCATGGCGACCAAAGCCGGCGTTCGCGTGGTCGGCTTCAGGGGCGAGGAAAGTCCGTGGTTCAGCCAGGCCTATCTCGGCAGCAAATTGCTGCTCGGCGAGTTCGCGCGTGAGGACCTCGATTCGCTGCGCCGATATGACACCGGCAAGACGCTTGCCGAGCACCTTCGCTCGATCGGCGGCAGCTTGGGCTCCGGCAAGCTGCGGCCGACGATCGACCTGAGCAAACTGAAGGCGTATTACGAACTGCACATCGAACAGGCGCCACTCTTGGAGAATCTCGACTTGGCCGTCGGCATTGCGACTGCCATCCGGGGCAACATCCGTTACCCGTTCGCGTCCTGCCGGGGTCATTACGCGCATTCGGGCGCCGTGCCGAGACGGTTCCGGCATGATGCCCTGGTTGCCAGCGCGAAGCTCATCGCATTCGCCGATCAGCACTGGCAGGAACTGATCGATTGCGGCAACGACGACCTGGTATTCACCTGCGGGATTTTTCACACCGACGGAGCCGAGCACGCGATGACCAAGGTGCCGGGCCTCGTCAATTTTACATTGAACATCGGCGGCACGAGGAACGCCGTCATGCAGGCGTTGCACGATGCCATTGCGGCGCGCGCCAGCGAGCTCGCCCGCGAGCACGATGTGGTGTTTGAACTCGGCAGGCGTGTCGGCACGCCGGCTATCGACCTCGACGAGTCGCTGATCGGCGGTCTCGAGCGCGCGTGCGGCCAGGTCGGTCTGAACTCCGTCAGGATGCCGACCGTTGGGCATGATGCGGCCATGTTTCAGCGTCGCGGCATTCCGGCTGCTGTTGTTCTCGTCCGCAATGCGAACGGCAGCCATAATCCGGCGGAGCACATGGAGATGTCCGACTTCGCGGCCGGGACCAAGGTGCTCGCCGCGCACATTCTCGGACGCTGCCAGGAGGAACCGTGAGCGGCGTAGGGGCAAATCTATCCGTGGACGCGGCGTTCGCGGCCGCGCGCGAGCGCTATGCCCGCCGAAATCCGGGCAGCCGCGTTGCTTACGAGAACGCGGTGAAAGCGTTCCCCGGTGGAAGCACCCGTTCGGTTCTGTATTTTGATCCGTTCCCTTTGACGATGGTCAGAGGCATCGAGGCGGAGCTGCAAGACATCGACGGGCACACGTATGTCGATTTTGTCGGCGAATATTCGGCGGGGTTGTTCGGACATTCCGATCCGGTGATCAAGGCGGCAGTGATCGAGGCGCTGGAGACCGGAACTGTGATGGCCTCGCCGACGCCGGCCGAGGTGAGGCTCGCCGAAGCCGTCAAGGCGCGATTTCCGTCGATGGAGTATCTCCGCTTCTGCAATTCCGGAACGGAGGCTAACCTAATGGCGATCGTCACGGCGATGGCGTTCACCGGCCGCCGCAAGATCCTCGTTTTTCGCGAAGCCTACCACGGTGGCGTGCTTGCCTTTGCCACAGGCGGAAAACAAATCAACGTGCCGTTCGATTACGTGTTGGCCGACTACAACCAGGTCGATGAGACCGTCGCAGTCATCCGCTCGTGCGCGGCCGACCTCGCCGCGGTCATCGTGGAGCCGATCCTCGGCGCCGGCGGAAACATCCCTGGAACGCCGGAATTCCTCGGGGCGCTTCGTGCCGAATGCAATCGTTCGGGCGCGGTGCTGATCTTCGACGAAGTCAAGACATCGCGCTGCGGCGCCGGCGGCATCCAGGGGATGCTTGGCATCGTCCCCGACATGACGACGCTCGGCAAGTATATAGGCGGCGGCCTCCCCACGGGCGTTTTTGGCGGCCGCAGCGATATCATGGCGCAGTTTGATCCTCACGGCGCTCATCCGATCAAGCACTCGGGCACGTTCAATAATAATCAGTGCTCGATGATGGCCGGTTACGCCGCACTGACGAAAGTGTTCACGCCCGCGAAGGCGGAGGAGTTTGCCCGCGCCTGCGAGCGCGAGCGGCAGAGCATCGATGCCGAACTATCAGCCAAGGACGTGCCGATGCGACTTACCGGGCAAGGCTCGCTGTGGACGATTCATTTCTCCGATTATCCGATCCGGGCGCCGAAGGACATCCCGCCGATCAGCAAAAAGCTCGGGCAACTCTTCCATATGGAGATGCTGCTCCACTCCATTCTGGTCGCGGCACGTGGCGACATTTTCATCAGCCTGCCGGTCACGAAGGAGCAGATGAGGAAGCTGCACGGCGCGATACTACTATTTGCCGACGAGTATCGGCCGATGATTGCGCGCGCGCTTTCCGTTTGATCGGCGCAATAAGATGCCGGAACCTACGGTCGACATTCACCATCACATTCTTCCGCCCGCGTACATGCAGGCGCTTGGCGAACGCATAGGACATCAGGGGCTGTTTGGCTCGACGCCGACGTGGACGCCGCAGATCTCGCTCGAGGTCATGGACCGCAATGGCATCGACTGCGCGATCGTGTCCATCTCGGCACCCGGGGTATGGTTCGGCGACGCACAGGAGAGTGACCGTCTGGCCAAGGACTGCAACGATTACGGCGCCCGAATGAAAGCAGATTTCCCGACAAGGTTCGGCTTTTTTGCGACACTGCCGCTGCCCGACGTCGAGGCCGCTCTGCGCGAGATCGAGCGGGCGTTCGGGATTTTGCGCGCGGACGGTGTGGTGCTGATGACCAATTATGGGGGTATTTATCCGGGGGACATCGCGCTCCGGCCTGTTTTCGAAGAGCTCGATCGCCGGCGCGCGGTCGTGTTTTTCCACCCAATGGCGGCGATCTACGCCAACCCGCTGCCTCACATTCCCGCGCCGTCGCTGGAATTTCCGTTTGAGACGACGCGGGCGATCACAAGCTTGCTCTACGGCGGCACGTTGGCTCGCTGCCGGGCTGCTCGCTTCGTTTTCGCGCATGCAGGGGGTGCCGTTCCGTTTCTCGCACTGCGCATCGCGCGT
>VAZM01000190.1:26494-26952 GCA_005883135.1 Alphaproteobacteria bacterium | reverse complement strand
ATGTTTGGTTCCGACTTCCCGCACGCGGGTGAGGAGACGCTGGCTGCTACGCTGCGCGGATTGGAAGGCCTCGAGCTGACAGAGATACAACGCGCCGATATCAAAGGCCGCAATGCCCATCGGCTTTGTCTACGCCGCGATGTCCGTTGAATGATTACGCAGGAAGGTGCGCCATCCGCGGCGGGATACCGGTGAATTGCCGCCTCCCTGCCAATCAGTTGACTACAATTGTATAAAATAGGATAAGCATTGTATACAGCAATTCCGAGCCCAGGGAAGCGGATCGTCGATTCAAAATGGTCCACACCCTCAGGAGCAGCGAGCCCGCTTAGGGACGACTGAACCGGGGTTGAAACGTTGAACGAACGCCTCGTCGACATCCAGACGGCAAGTGGTGCACTCGACACTTTCGTTGTGCATCCCGGCGACGACAGACAGTGTCCCCCTGTCGTCGTCTT
>VAZM01000190.1:20188-26477 GCA_005883135.1 Alphaproteobacteria bacterium | reverse complement strand
TCTTTATGGACGTATGGGGCTTGCGCGAAGAGCTATTCGATATTGCGCGTCGCATCGCGACCGTCGGCTATTACTGTGTCGTTCCGAACTTTTATTATCGACAGGGAAAAATTAGAAACGAGTACCGCAACGACAAAAACCAGATGATTACGCTCGACCAGCTCGACGAGCGGCGACGCGCACAGGTTCTGGCGCCATTGAGCCAACTGAGCGACTCGATGGTGGTCGAAGACACCGCAGAGATCCTGAACTTTATCGATGTCGACACACCGGCCCGTCCTAATAGCGCGATCGGATGTATTGGATATTGCATGGGCGGACGACACGTTTTTCGGGTGACAGCACGTTATCCCGACCGTTTCAAAGCATCGGTCAGCCTCCATGGTACCGGACTCGTGACCGATACCGCGGACTCCCCGCACTTTGATGTCCTGAAAGCAACGGGCGAAATCTATTGCGGGTTCGGAGAAAAGGATCGTCATACGCCCCCTTCAGTGATTGCGGCTGTCACTCGTGCCCTGCAATCGGGCGGGGTGCGTTACCTCTACGAAGTCCATGAAGGTGCCGATCACGGCTATGCGCTGCCGGACCGTGACGTCTATGACAAACACTGCGCCAATCGCGATTGGGAACTTATCTTCGCACTATTTCACCGCCAGCTACGTCCCTACTCGACATAGCAAATGCCGGCACGTTGCGCATCGGACGCGCACCCGCAGGGGAGAAAAGCAGTGGCACTGGGGCAGAAAGGCCGTCGCGAACGCGGTCTGAAGATTTACAAAGAAATGGGATGGGGAACCAATCAGGACTTGAAAGATCTGGACGAGGATCTTTGGGCTCTGACGACGGACTTTGTGTTTGGCGAAGTCTGGTCTCGGCCCGGATTAAGTCTTCGCGAGCGGGAAATAGCGGTGCTAGCCGTTCTGATCGCGCTCGGGACAGAGGGAATGGATCTCCATCTCCGACATGCCCACTCGCTTGGTATTTCCAATGATCAGATCAAGGAGTTGATCTTTCAGGTGATGTATTACGTCGGACAACCGAAAGGACTGTTTGCGATGAAGCGTCTCAAGGCAGTTATGGCGGAGAGACAAGGACGCACAAAAAAACGCGGCGAGAGGCGGGGCAAGTAGACTTTGCCTTCGTCCGCCGCCTTTTCGATAGGAGACGAGCAATGAGAGGGTTATTGACGGCGCTGGCAGGCGTTGTCCTTGGCACATGTCTGCTGCATTCGGGAGCGCAGGCTGACGCGAAGGTTCGTATCGGCTTTCCCGTGCAAATCCACACCGCCAACATGATGGTGCTGCAGGAGCATGCGAAAAAGCACGGCGTGGAACTCGACGTGGCTGTGATGCGGGGTTATCCGAGTATCCAGCTCGCTTTGATGACGGACCAGCTCGATCTTGCCGTTCTCGGTTTTGTAAATGTCGGTCTCATGGAAGAACAGCGGTTCTCGAACTACAAGGTCATCGCCGGAGTGTTTTCGGGTGCGCAGAGCTTGACGCTGCGGACCGGGGTGACGGCAAATGCCTGGACGGATCTTGAAGGCAAGAAGATCGGTACAGCTCCTAACACCTATGCCGACTTGCTTTTCAAATCATCGGCGAAGCTCGGCGGTGCCGATCTGTCAAAAATAAATTTTGTGAGCTTCGCGCCGCCGGGTGGAACCCCCGTTATGGTGGCAATGCGATCCGGCGACATCGACGGGTTCGTCTTTTGGGAGCCAAACAACGCCGAGGCTGCCTTGACGAAAATCGGCACCTACAGCCGCCTCGACCTCGGCGCCAATCCCACCAAACATATCAATGCCGCTTTAGCCGTGAATGCGGATTTTGCCGCCAAAAATCGCAAGGCAGTCGGTGCGGTGATTAAAGCGCTCGTCGAGTCCACGGACACGCTGAATGCAAATCCCAGGCTTTTCGCGGAAGTCGCACAGAAGGGAACAGGTTCGTCGCCGGATGTCGTGGCAGAGGCAATCCCGCATGGAAGGTTGGAGTATCTGCTCCACCAAAAAGAGGCCAAGGCTCTCATGCAGATGATTCACGAGGCTGGCATCACCAAGATCGACGCCACACCGGCTATCGACCGCGTCTTTGATTATGCATTCCTTTCGGAAGCCACCGGAAAGTCGCGGCGTGAGCTTGGAGGTGAGTGAGATTATAAACCTCGTCGTGACCGTTGCCAGTTCTGATCATGGATTCTAAAACGCGCCAGCCGTCGGAAGCTTCGTTCGTAAATCGCGCTCGAAAGCGCATCTGGGATAACCCCTATTCGGTGCTGGCCTTCGCCTCTTTGTGCTGGTCGGGAAACCATATCATCGGCCGCGCCATCACTGGCCATATTCCGCCTCTGACGATTTCGACAATTCGCTGGTTGGTACCGGTATTCATCATCTGGTTCGTGGCCCGATCTGAGATTCAAAGCGATTGGCCGGCAGTCCGACAGCATTGGGGCATCGTTTTATGGCTCGGCATCACCGGCGGGACGCTGTTCAGCGCTCTTCAGTACGTCGGTCTTCAACACACAACGGCATTGAACGTCTCGATTCTAAACTCGTTAGTTCCCGTTCTTATCATCGCCGCCGGAGCGCTCATATTTCGCGACCACATCCGCTTTGTCCAGTTGCTCGGCATCTCAATATCTCTGATTGGTGTCATCGTTATTGTGACGCATGGTGATCTGGGCGTTCTCACGCAGCTGGAGTTTAACTTCGGAGACCTTATCGCCGTGTTGGCGATGGCTGTCTTCGCGATCTACGTCGCCTATTTGCGTATGCGTCCACCGACCCATTGGCTGACGTTTCTATTCGTTCTCGGGATCATTTCGGCGATTACGACAATGCCTTTTGCGATATTTGAAATCGCCCGTGGCGAAGTCGTAGAACTGACACCGTTGACGATTTTGGCCGCGCTCTATGTGTCAACCTTCCCGAGCTTACTGGCGTTTGCCGCTTGGAACCGCGGCGTCGAACTGATCGGCCCAAATAAATCGGCGCCGTTCCTGCACCTGGTCCCGCTCTACACCGCGCTGCTCGCCGGTATCTTCCTGGCCGAAGACCTCAGATTATTCCATGTGGCGGGGCTGTTGCTGATCTTGACCGGTGTGTCACTCGCGTCGGGCCGAACTTCCATCGCGAAATGAGCAGAGATTTCGAGAATTCACGCGGCGGGAAATATCCGCCGCTTACAGTACGGGCCAGCGCGATTGCGGCTTGACATTGGCGCGGGCAGCGAGCTTCGGCGCGAGCTCGCGGCAATGCGCTTGGACCTCGGCGAGGTCAATCGTGGTGAGCCTACGGCCCTCCATCAGAATTCGACCATCGACGATCGAAGTCTCGACGCTGTCGCCACTCGCGGTATAGACGAGACTGTAGACGTAGTTATAAGTCGGCACCCATTCCGGTCGATCGACATTGATCAAGATGAGATCAGCCTTTTTGCCCGGCTCGAGCGAGCCTAGCTCCTTATGCCAATCGATCGCGCGGTATCCCGCGAGCGTCGCCATCTCGACCACCTCCTCCGCGGTGATTGCTTCGGGATCCAACTTGGCATCCTTGGGTAGCGTGGCAGCGAGATACATGGAGCGAAACATGTCTTTATGGTCGCCGGAGTTGACGCCGTCGCAGCCAAGGCAGACCGTGACGCCTTTTGCGCGCATCTCCAGGAAACGACTCATCTGAGTTGTTCCCTTGGCAAGCTTCAAGGCCGCCGGCGGATTTTGGCAGACCTTGGTGTCAGCCTCCGCCAGCATGTCGACCTCGAACGCGTCCACCGCGGTCATGTGATTGAGGTAGACGTTCGGGCCCAGCGCGCCGATGCGGTACATGTGTTCGACAGGCCGATGGCCGGTGGCCTTGAGCTCGCTTGCGACCTCCTCTCGCGAGCTTGCCTTGTGCATCAGCGTGAAGGTGCCGTGCTGGTCGGCGATGGCCTTGGCCCCGAGCATGAGTTCGTCGGAGCAGGTGCCGACGCCCTCGATCGTGGCAAAGCACTTGATGCGGCCCTCGGCCATGCCATTGAACGACTTGACGTTGCTCTCGGTCAGATCGAGTGCCTGCCGGAGCGTCATCTTCTTGAAGTATTCGGGGCATTTATGGCCGTCCGGCCCGGCGTGATCCCAGACCCAACTGCCTGTGGTCGCGCGCATGCCGGTTTCCGCGACCGCCTTGATCGTGGATTCGAGCCACATGCAACCGGGTTCGACGAAACAGGTCGTGCCCGACCGAATCATCTCCGCCATCAGGCACTTGGAGTACCAGTACTCATCCTCCTCGGTGATCGCGGCCATGTAGGGGTAGCACCAAAACTTGAGCCAATCGCTGGTGCGTAGCGTGTCCGGAATCAAGCCACGGGCGATCTCGCCGAGATGCGCATGGCCGTCCACCAGACCTGGCATGACCAGTCGCAACGAAGCGTCGATGGTCTTCTTGCCCTTGAACTTCTGTCGCAAGTCGGAGGTCTTGCCTACGGCAGCGATGCGGTCCTTGCGGATGGCAATCGCCCCGTCCGTGATGATCTGGCGCTCGCCGTTGAGCGTGAGCAGCGTCCCGTGCTCGATCAGAATGTCCACGTCCTCGATCATTGCCTTCTCTCCAGCTAACCGCGATCATATCGAAAACGAGATTGACCCTGGCCATGGGTCGGGCGTCTCGGTTGTCCTCCTGGGCAGATCGTGAATTCAGCAAAGCGCATCACTGTCCGGGTGCACTACTTAATCGGCGAGAACGGCGCGGGAACTAGTATACGGCTTTCCATTTTCACGATGATGTCGGGCGAGTTTTTGAGATAGTCCTGCCACTCTGGGTCGGCGGCAAGCAGCGCCCGCCGGCGCTCGCGCTCGGCCAGCGATTCGTATCCCCAGAGATGGACCACTTGATTAAGCTCGCCAATTTCCGTGTGAAAATAACCAATGAGACCGCCGAGGATCCGCGTCTGGATTTTCAGGCCGCGTGGATCGTAATCTCTGTAATAGAGCTGGACGGTCCCCGGCTTGAGTGTGTAACAACGTTCTTCAACTATCATAGGATCACCTCGATTTCGTTTAGGGGTTCATCCAAGCTAGTGCGCGTTTTCCGAAGAGGGAATGCGACGGCCCATTACCAACCTCCGCCGCGCCGAACGCCGACATTGTCAGACCATGACGTCGCCGCCTGCCGGACAGAGCGTCTGCCCGGTGAAATAGGCGCCCTCCTTGGTGGCTAGGAACAACGCCGTGGCGACGACGTCTTCGACCTCGCCCACGCGGCCGAGCGGGTAGGCGCCGACGATCGAGTCACGCACGTCATCGGGCATGAAGTTGTAGAGATCGGTGCGGATGATCGCTGGCGCGATGCAATTCACGTTGATGCCGTCGTGGCCAACCTCACGCGCGAGCGCACGCGTGAAGCCAATCATCCCGGCCTTGGCCGCAGACATGTGGGTAAATTCAGCCCCGCCGCTCACCCCGAAGGTGCCGCTCATATTGATGATCTTTCCGCTCTTCTGCTTGAGCATGTGAGGTATCACGAAGCGCGTGCAGAGGAACATGCCACGCAGATGCACCTTGATCATATTGTCCCACGTCTCCACGGACATGTCGGCGAGCTTGAACGAATTGAGCATTCCGGCGTTATTGACGAGGATGTCGATGGTCCCAAATCGCTTAACTGCGGCGTCCACCATGCCTTTGACGTCTTCGACCTCGCCGATGTCTGCGCGCACGGAAATCGCTTCGCCGCCATCTCGCTTGATCGCGTCAACAACCGCGTTTGCCGACTTCTCGTCCTTCAGATAGTTGACGACCAGCTTGGCGCCTTCTGCCGCGAAGCCTTCCGCAATGCCGCGTCCAAGCCCGCGGCTGCCGCCCGTAACCAACGCAATTTTTCCTGACAGCCGTCCCATTCCGCTCATTGTCCACCTCCCTGTAATGCGCCGGGCGCGTCCGCGCGACCCCTCCACTCGCTCCAGCGGCCGTGCTCGACGGCGGTAAGGAACGAAAACACGATCGCATTGAAATGCGAGGGCTCCTCGAGATTGAGAAGATGTCCGGCGCGCGGCATCACGCACAGCGCCGCGTCGCGCAGCGTCGACTTGAGGAACAGCCCAGGCTCCAGACACGGCTCGTCCTCGTCGCCAGCCACGACCAGGGTCGGTACCTCGAGCGCGCGGAGCTCACCGGCTAAGTGCCACAGCGACGGCCGCGCAGCGAGCACACCGCGCAGCGTCATGGCCATCCCGGTCACAGAGTGCTCAGTCAGCTCATCGGCGAAACGGCGCCAGCCGGCTTCGTTTTTAGAGCGCAGGCATTGCGC
>VAZM01000190.1:3019-20081 GCA_005883135.1 Alphaproteobacteria bacterium | reverse complement strand
CGACGCCGGCCAGGACGAGTGAGCGCGCGAGTCGGGGATGTCGGATCGCAAAATGCAGCGCGGCAAAGCCGCCCATCGAGAGCCCCACAATATGCGCGGACCGATCGGCGACCGCGCGCACCACGTCAGCGAGATCTTCGGCCGCACGCACCTGGTCATAGGCTTGCAAGTCGGTTGGCACGTCAGACGGGGGATAGCCCCGCGCGCAATACGCTGTGCAGCGATAATGACGGGAAAAAAAATCAACCTGCGCATCCCAGCTGCGGACGTCCCCGGAAAACTCGTGCACGAATAAGAGCGGCGCGCCGCTTCCGACCGAGCGAACATGAAGCCTGATGCCGTCGGAGGTGGTGATCATCATTCTGGTCCCCGCGCCGGCTTCAGCTCGCAGCAAGCCGCAGCGGATGGTGCTCGCGGAAAGCGAGCGCGCTCTCGACTTCGCGGGCGAAAGCCAACACGAGTGCATCGCTGCCGAATGGCCCGACGATCTGCACGGCAACCGGCATGCCGTCTGGCGCAAGTCCGCACGGCAGCGAGATTGCCGGTTGGCCGCTCAGGTTGAAGGGATACGTGTAGGGGGTCCAGGTGATCCATGGCAGCGGCGCCTCGGCATCGCCCCCCGGGGGCACCTCGGCGGCGGCGTCAAAGGCCACGATCGGCATGGTGGGCATGAGAAGGAGATCGACGGACTCAAAGAGCTTGAATGCGGTGCGTGAGCCGCGCGCGAGCGGGAACCCCTTCAGGTAAAAATTGTCATTGACAGCAATGGGCACGCCATGCAGGGCACTGCGTAAATGCCCCGCCCGCGCCTCGCGCTCGCGCTCATGGGCAACACTTCTCGCCAGCGGCTCCAGGAAAGAGACGTAGGCCTTGATGCTCGGCTCGGTCGCCTTGGCGAGCCTAAGCGCAAGCTCCACGAGTTGCACGGGGGAGACGTGGCCGTCGGCAGCGAGCCGACCGAGGGCGCGCGCCGACAGCGCGGCATACTCGTCCGCCCGCAACTCCGCGAATGCCATGGAATGCGTCCCGCTCCTATGCGGCTTCCAGAATCTTGGCCGCTGTCAGTGCGTAGATGCGGGTGGCGGCTTCGATGTCCGAGAGTGCGAGGGATTCGTTTGGCTGATAGACCGGCTCACCACCCGGGCCGAATATCACGGTCTCGCACAGGTGGCCGAAGCTCGCAGTGTCGCCCAGCCAAGAGCCGCCGTGGAACGCGGCAGGGCGGCCTAGGGTCAATTCCCAAGCCGATTTCAGCGCGGCAACAACGGCTGCGTCGCGATCGACCATAAACGAATTCTTGACGTCGGCCTCGATCACCTCCAGCACGATGTCGCCGTCGCGTGCTTTGGCACGGTCGAGCGCGCCTTGAATGATCGCCTTGACCTCCTCGATAGGTACTCCCGGCTGCGGCCGGGTATCGACTCGGATGGTGCAGCGATCCGGGATCATGGACGGTCCGCCGGGAAAAAGTCCGCCATAGACGCGGCCGACCGCAATAAAGAGCTCGGGGCCGACGAGGTCCTTCATTTCCTGCGGGATATCCGGGAAGTACTTCAATTTCGACAGCTCGTCGATCACCGGCAGCATTTTTTCGATGGCGTTGATGGCCAGGTATTTGTGGCAGGTATGCGCGGAACGCCCGATAGTGGAAATGTCGAAATAGTAGCGACCGCGGTGCGCAATATAGATACGCATGTCGGTGAGCTCCGCGAGCACGCAATGATCGAATTTATAGCGGCGGAACAGATCGATGCTGCCCGTCTGCTGGCCCATGTGATCGGCGACCGCCGCAAAGGTGATCTTGCCGCGAAAATCGATGCCGCTCTCGACCAAAGTCATGATGCCGCCGATCAACGAGCCGAGCCCGGCCTTCATGTCCATCACGCCGTGCCCGTAGAGTCGCCCGTTCTCGATGGCGCCATCGAATGGATCGCGCTGCCATCCCTCGCAGACCGGCTTGGTATCGAGATGGCCAGTGAACAGCAGGTGGGGACCGCTCTTGCCGCTGTCCACCTCCCACAGCGTGTTTAGGCGGCCCTCAAACGTCTTTTCGCACCAGACCCTACCGATGCCCAGCGACTTGAGCTTGGCCTCAAGGTCGCGCGCGAGCGTGTCTTCTTTGCCATTCGTGCTGTCGATGCGCACCATGTCTTGCGTGAGGCCGATCGAAGTTTCCGCCGCCAACGATGCGCCGACCTTCTCAAACACCAAAGCATTCATCTTTTTTCTCCTGATCTTTCCGTGTGCGCGGACCGACGACAACAGCGGACTTCATGAATGTGCTCATCGCCTCACAGTGTTCCGGCTACCAGACGGCCAGCCACGAGCACCGCCCGATTCTTCGCTCCGGTAGCGACGAGATCCTCGACATCCTCCGCGTCGGCGATCAGCAGATCGGCGCGGGCGCCGATCGCGATGCCCCAGCTCGCGCCGAGACCAAGGATGGCGGCCGGCGAGGCCGAGACTAAGTCGAAGGCGGCGCGGAGATCGGCGAGGCCGAGCTGGCCGGCAGCGAGGGTCCAGCGCGCGACCTCCAGCAGATCGCCGGATCCGATCGGCAGGAAGGGATCTTGGATGTTGTCGGAGGCGGCCGCTACGTTCACTCCGGCCGTGATCAGATCGCGCACGGGCGCGAGGCCGCGCGGCGGCAGCCGCTCGGCCTCGCGGCCCTGCAAGAACAGATTGGCGGCCGGCAGCGTGATGACCGAGATACCGGCTGCGGCGAAGTTGGCGATGATGCGCCGCGCCTCGTCGCGCGGCATCGCACTCAGGGCGCAGCAATGGCCCGCAGTTACGCGGCCCTGCATCCCATGCGCGCGCGTGCGCTCGATCACGGCGTCGAACAGTAGCCGTCCGCAGTCGAGATGCTCGTCCACGTGCATGTCGAGTGGCAAGCCGCTACGCTCGGCGAACTCGAATAACAGATCGAGGAACGCGAGCGGTTCATCGGCATATTGCGGCACCCCTCCGATGGCATCGGCACCCGCCGCAATCGCCGCCTCCAGCCAAGCGCGCGCGGCGGCGAGGTTGCGCGGAGCGTCACTGGTCAAATGCGCGACGACCTGCAAAGTAATGCGGTCGCGCCGGCGCTCGCGCAGCTCTATCATGGCTTCAAACGCGCGTAGACCGCTCTCCGACTCGATGTTCGTGTGGTTGCGGATCGCCACGGTCCCATGCGCCAGGCAAATGTCGAGCGTGCGCTCCGCGCGTCCGATGATGTCCGCGCGTGTGGCCCTCACAGCAAACGTGCGATACGCGGCCGAAGCACCCTCGAGGGTCCCTGCGGGATTCGCGACCAGGCGCCGGGTGCGCGACTTATCCAGGTGCTGGTGCGCATCGACCAAGCCGGGCGTGACCAGCTTGCCGTGCAAGTCGATGACCCGTTCCGCCGCCCCGGGCGGAATCGATGGCATCAGCGCGGTGATCCGGCCGTCCTTTCCGACCGCCAGATCGAGCCGCTCCGGATCCCGGGCGCCGCGGCGAAGCACGCGGCCGTGCGTGAGAAGAAGCAATACGCCGCTCAAGCAAAAGTCCTGAACCACATGATGGTTGCGCGTAGACCGCGCACGGGGGCAATCGTGTTCCTATTGTATACTAATCAGTCTTATGGGTATAATATTTTCAGTGACGGGCACGCGTGCGGCAGGGCCGGCTGCCATTGACGATGCGGGCGCGCTCCCCGCTCGCAAAATGTCAGAGGGTTTACCAATGGTCGAAAAACTGCTCGTCCACAGGCGCGCCGTTCTGCAAGGGGCGATTGGCTTGGCAACTGCCGGCGTTGCCGGATTGCCACCCGCACCCGCGCTGGCGCAGGCCGCTCAAGGCGTCACGGATAATGAAATCCTGATCGGCGCGCTGGGACAGTTAACTGGCCCATTCGCGTTCATCGGGGCGCCCGGGCGTGACAACATCCAAATGGCCATGGAGCACCTCAACGCGGCGGGTGGCATCAATGGACGCAAACTCCGACTGATCTACGAGCATGCTTCGACCCCCGCGGAGTCGGTGGCCGCGGCCAAGAAGCTCGTCGAGAACGACAAGGTCTTCGTGCTTATCATCGCGAGCGGCAGCACCGGCGCCGCCGCGGCGGCCGACTACGTACGGGCCGCGCAGATCCCGACCTACAACACGGTCGGCGCTACTCCGATCATTCGCGAGCCGTTTGCGCGCAACATCTTCCACGGCACGATCCCGCCCGCAAGCGTCACCGGCCAGGCCATGATCGATATCGGTTTCCAGGCGGTGCCCAAGGCCACCAGAGTCGGCGTGCTGGCCGGCACCTATGCGTTCCCGCAGTCGCACCTGGCGGAAATCGAGCCGCGACTCGCCAAGCGTGGCGGGCTCGAGGTCGTGGTCGAGAAGTTCGACGCGGCGGCCCGCGATTATACCGCGCAACTCGTGTCGTTCGCCCGCCGGCGCGCCCAGATCGTGCTGATCCTCGGCAGCTTCACGGAAGCGGGCTTTGCGATCAAACAGGCGCCCGAGAAGGGGCTCACCGACTGCATGTTCGTGCTCGACGGCTCCGCTGTGAACAACGCGGTGATCCCGCTGATCGGGGAGGAGAACACCAAGAGTGTATGGGGGTATTTCAATGCCCCTTACTTTCCGACGCAGGACGACCCGCCGATCGCAGGCTATCGCCGCTTGCTGATTGAGAAGATTGGCACCCTCCCGCAGGGCCGACCCAACATCTATGACCTCATTGGCTACGGCTCCACGTACGTGCTGGCCCAGGTGCTCAAAAAGGCGGGTCGCGGCCTGAGCTGGCCGCGGGTCATCGACGCCTGGGAGACGCTAAATGATGCCAAGCCCTCGGACATGGGCGGCTACGACGTCATTTTCCCGGAAACGGTGACGCCCACCGACCACCAGGGCAACAAGAAAGTAGCGTCTGCCCGCATCATCAACAGCTCGTGGCGGGTGGTTGGATTGGCGTCGTAAGACAGGCGCGATCGCGTGCTTGCCGAGTTCGTAATGGTCGTGGTGGGGGGCCTCAAATTCGGCGCCATCTACTCACTCGCGGCGCTCGGTATCGTCGTCATCCACAAGGCCACGCGCATCGTCAATTTCGCCCACGGCGCGTTCGTCTTGGCGGGCGCCTATGCGACCTACGGCATCGTCGAGGCAATGGGGCTCGGCTACTGGCCGGCGTACCTGCTGGTGCCGATCGTCACCGGCCTGCTCGCCGCGGCGGTCGAACTCGTCACCCTTCGGCCGATTCGCCAATCCGACATGTTCGCGCTGATCACCTCCACCATTTTCATCGGCATTGGACTGTCGGAAGTGTACCGCCTCGTTCAGAACACCGAGATGCTTGGCGTGCCCAATCCGTTCCCCGGTCGCCCGATCTTCATCGGCGATGTCATAATCACGAAGGAGCAGATCTGGGTGTTCGCTGGCGCCATACTGAGCTCGCTCATTGGGGTCGCGATCTTCGGTTATGCCCGGCTCGGCCGCGGGCTGCGGGCGATGGCGGCAAACGTCCGTGGCGCCATGCTCTGCGGCTATTCGACAGACAGTATGAACGCGCTAGCCTGGTTCCTGGGCGGCGCGCTCGCGGGGTTGGCCGGCGTGTTTGCCGCACCCAGCAAGGGCATCTCGCCCGAACTCTCGATCTCGATGGTCACGGCCGGCTTCGTCGCGGCGGCGATCGGCGGGTTCGATTCGTTGCGAGGCGCGCTGTTTGGCGGCCTCATTCTCGGCCTCGCCGAGACCTTCGCGGCGGCTTATGTCTCGAGCGCGATGACCAATGCGATAAGTTTCCTGCTGCTGTTCATCGTGCTGTTATGGCGCCCGGAGGGTCTATTCCCCGAGGCAAAGATACGCGATGTCTAACAAGCGCTGGCGCGCCCTCGCGGGAACCCTGGCGCCGAGCGCCGCGGTTCTCGTCGTCGCCGTGCTAGGCCTCGCGCTCGACACCTATTGGCAATACGTGCTGGCCATCTCCATCAGCGCCGCCGCGACTGGTGGGGCGCTAGCCATGCTGGTCAGCTATGCGCGCTGCATCACCATTGCCACCGGCGCGATGCTGGCGATCGGCGCCTACGGCGCAGCCATCCCGGTCGTGTGGGCAGGCGTGCCCTTTGGCGCAGCCCTTGTCTTTGCCACCGCGCTGGGCGCGTTGGCTGGTTTCATCTTAGCGATCCCCGGGGTCCGCTTCCGCAGCCATAATCTAGCGATGGTGACGCTGGTCTTCCAGTCGGTTGTGATCATCGTGCTACGCGAAAGCAAAGCGCTGACTGGCGGTGCGGAGGGGATCCACGTGCCACCGCCGGTGATCTTCGGCATCTCGTTTGCCGACGACGCCTATTTCTTGCTGCTTTGCGGCCTCCTCTGCGCCCTCGCCGTGCTGCCGATCGCCGTCCTTCTGGCTGGACCGTTCGGCAAGAACTTGCGGGCCCTAGCATCCAATGAGAACACTGCACGCGCCTTCGGCATTAATGTGCGCCACCACCTCATCGCGGCCTTCACCTTCAGTTCCGCATTGATCGCATTCGCTGGCGCGGTTTCCGCCCCGCGCTTTCGCATTATCGACCCCGACAGCTACGGCGTGTTGACCTCGATATTCACGCTGGCCTACCCGATCATCGGCGGTATGGGCTCCATCTGGGGCGGCATTGTCGGGGGCGGCGTGTTGCGGGTCCTGCCCGAACTGCTGCGGCCGCTGGCCGATTACATCGAACTGATTTTCTGCGTGCTGGTGGTCGGGACGTTGACATTCTTTCCGGAGGGATTGGCGTCCGCGCTCTGGACAGGCCGGCGGCGTAGCCGAACGGCCACTTCCAGCTCGGCATCCACGCGCGAATGGCAGGCCCCGCGCATCGCCACGTCGCTTTCCGAGGCGGAATCGGTGGCAGCGGCCGAGGACGAAACATCCGAGCGTCCCATGCTGGAGCTCCACGACATCTCCAAGGCATTCGGAGCGCTGCGCGCGGTGAAGGGCGTATCGCTTACTGTCGCGCCACGTTCGCTGCACGGCCTTATGGGACCGAATGGAGCGGGCAAGACGACATTGTTCAACATCGTCTCTGGGTTCATACCGCCCGACAGTGGCCGCGTGTTGATTTCGGGCATGTCTCTCGACAAGGTGCCCATCGAGCGCCGGATCAGACTCGGCATGAGCCGGACGTTTCAGCATGCTGCCGTGTTCCACCGGCTCTCCTGCCTCGACAACGTCATGATCGGGCTCGGGCGCAATAGCGTACTGCAAGGAGCGACGCGCAGCCTGGCCGCCGCTCTTGATACCGAGGAGATTCGCGCCGAGCGGTACGCGGCGCTGTCGGCGCTGGAGGCGGTCGGGCTCGGCGCCCGCGCCCAGGATGCGGCGGGCACGCTGTCGCTCGGCGACCAGCGCCGGCTCGAAATCGCCCGCGCGATCGTGNNCATCATCCTACTCGACGAGCCGGTCTCGGGTGTGTCGGTGGAAGAGGCACAGCGATTGCGAGAACTGCTCGTAATGATCAACCGCGAGCTGGGTGTCACCATGGTCGTAATCGAGCACAATATCGGATTCCTGGTGTCGCTCTGTCAGCGCATTTCCGTCATGACTGAGGGCCAGATCCTAGCCGAAGGCGATGCCGCCGCCATGGTCTCTGATCCGCGCGTCCGCCTCGCCTATTTCGGTGAGCGGGAGGCGGCGGAGTGATCCTCCAGACGTCCGGGCTGCGGGTCGCGAGCGGACCGATGATCCGTGTCGATGGGCTGGATCTTTCACTCGCGGAGCGCGGCTGCCTCGCGTTGCTGGGGCCGAACGGCGCAGGAAAGACTGCAAGCGTCGAAGCTATCGCCGGCCTCATTCCGAAGGCCGCCGGGCGGGTGACATTTGATGGCTCGGATATTACCGGCCTCGACGCAAGCAAGGTGGTGCGCCGCGGGTTGGCGCTGGTTCCGCAGTTGCGAGAGCTTTTTCCCAATTTCTCGGTGGAAGAGACCTTGCTCGCCGGCAGCCATGCTGCGCGCGGCCGCCCAGCGCTTCCCTTTGAGATGGTCTACGAGCTGTTCCCGCGACTTGCGGAACGTCGCAGACAACTTGCCGGGTCGCTATCGGGCGGCGAGCAGCAAATGCTCGCGATCGGACGCGCGCTGATCACCAACCCCAAAGCCATGCTGCTCGACGAGCCGTCGGCCGGGCTTGCTATCGGAATTGTGCGCGCCTTCGTCGATGCCGTCAAGCGGATCCGCGAATCGGGAGTGGCCGTTCTGCTGGTGGAACAGAATCTCGAGATCGCAGCCGCGCTCGCCGACGATTGCATCGTGCTGGCGGCAGGGCGCGTCGTCTGGCGCGGCTCCGCGCGAGATGCCACCAGCAGCGAGGAAATCCGGCAAGCCTACTTCGCGTGACGCATCGCGCCTCCGGTGCTATCGACCGGACGCGCAGAGCGTGTTGCGGGCCTACTAAAGCCCAGCACGGCGGCAGGCGGCGAGAACGCGATCGGGCCTCAGCGGCAACGAGAATAGAGCCTGCTCGTGGCCAGTGCCTGTGGGATCGATAGCACGAGCTACCGCATTGGCGAGCGCGGCAGCGACCGGAATGATGCCGCCCTCCCCCACTCCACGGACCCCCAATGGATTCGTACTCGAAGGCGAATCCACGTGCAGCACGCGGATGGTTGGGATTTCGGACGCGGACGCCACAAGATAGTCGGCGAGCGAGGCGGTCAGCGGCTGGCCGTCAACATCGTAGATCAGTTCAGAGAACATCGCGCCGCCGATGCCGTCCGCGACTGCACCGATCACCTGCCCGTCGACGATCATGCGGTTGAGCGCCCGCCCGGCGTCGTGCGTGACGACGTAATCGAGCACCCGAACGCAGCCGGTGCTCGGGTCGACCCTGACTTTGGCAACGTGCACAGAAAAGCCGCTGGTGAGCGGCTGCCGCGCTTCGTAGATGTGGCTCGCCTCGAGGGCCGCCTCGCCATCGAAGAGGGCGCCGCCGGGTGCGACCGCGCGCGCGACGGCCCCCACTGTGAGGTCGCTGGCGCGTCCATCGCGAAACCTCAGTTGCGCGTCCGCGATCTCGAGATCGTCGGCGCTGCATTGCAGGAGAACCGCAGCGTGGGTGAGTAGCTTAGCACGTACGCGCTGCGCGGCACCCAGGACGGCGTTCGCGCCCATGACGGCGCCACGGGCGGCGAACGCGCCCCGGCCGAAAGGTAGTAGCCCCGTATCGCCTAGCCGCACCGATACGCTGTCGAACGGCACTCCGAGCGCTTCTGCGCAGACCTGCGCGTAGGTCGTGAACTGACCCTGCCCCTGCGAGGAAATTCCGGAGGCGACCGCCACCGTCCCGTCCGGATCGACACGAACCCGGGCGGATTCAAAATTGACCAACCCGCCGGTCTCGACGCCACATCCGATGCCGTAGGCAATGCGGTCCCCATCCGTCGCGATCTCAACCTGTTCGTTGTAGCCGGCCGCCTCCAGTGCGCTCGCCAATGCACGGGGAAAATCGGCGTTCTCGTAAACTAGATCGTGCCCCAACAAGGAGGTGCCGACGCGGTATGGCATCTCGTGCGGGCGCACTAGATTGCGCGCGCGCAGCGCCGCCGCCGGCAGGCCAATCTCCTTCGCGAGCACATCAATAAGACATTCCAGCGCAAATGCGACCTCCGGCTGTCCGGCGCCACGATAGGTTCCGATCGGCGTCTTATTGGTCCCGATGCAGCGCACCGCGATGGCCATGGCGGGAAAGCGATAGCCGCCGCCGATGTGGGCTGCCGCCACTTCGGCGGTAGCGATCCCGCTGGTAAAGACATAGCCGCCGATATCCACGAAAATCTCAGCATTCAGCGCCGTGAGCCTGCCCTCCGGATCGCAACCGATCTCCAGCTCGACGTCCATCGCGCGCGAGTGCGTAGTCGCCCGCAAGTTCTCGAGGCGGTCCTCGATCCACTTCACCGGTCGGCAGAGCATTCGACTCGCATGCGCGACGATCGATTCTTCCGCGTAGGGACGCGACTTGGAGCCGAAGCCGCCACCCACATCCTCACAGATGACCCGAACGGCGTGCTCGGGCAGCCCGAGGAGAGCAGCGAGGTTTTGTCGCGCGTTATAGTGGGGCTGGGTCGAGAGCCAAGTCTTGAGCAACTGGCGTTCGTTATCGAAATCGGCGACGGCCCCGCGGGTCTCAAGCGGGACGGGAGCTTGCCGAACGAATCGAAAGCGCCGCCGGGTGCGGTGGGCGGACGTCTGCAACGCGCGCGATGCGTCGCCCTTGTGGTGCTTGAACTCCGCGGCGACATTCCCGCTCCATTGCGGATGAAGCAGCGTGCTTCCAGCCGCCGTAGCGCTTTCCATGTCTGGGACCGTCGGCAGGGGCCGGTACTCGACGTCAACGAGCTGCGCAAGGTCCTCGGCGCGATAGCGGTCGACCGCCACAACGAAGACCACCGGTTCGCCGACGAAGCGGACCCGATCGGCGGCCAGGAACTTGGGGAGTCCGTTGCGGATACTTGGATGCCAGTAGCGCACGATCCAGCGCTGATCGTTGAATGGCAGATCGAGGGCAGTGAGCACCGCAAGCGCGCCGGCGGCGAGCGCTCGCGCAGGATTGATCGCGCCGATTTCGGCGTGGGCAAACGGGCTGCGGACGAATGTGCCGTGCGCCATCCCCGGAAGATCGATATCGTCTACGAATCGCGCGCGGCCGCGCAAGAGGCGCGCATCTTCGCGTCGCAACGGATGCTGCCGGACAGGCGCCGTCATGCCGCGATCCCAAGCGTGCCGGCGCGCATGACGTTATGCATGGCCTGACATATTCCCGCGTGGTCAGTCCGCATTGGCCAAGGCGAAAGCTACCTCGGCCAAAACCCTCGCTCCATCTGCGGCATGATGCTCGAGAATGCTCTCCGCTTCGTTGTGGCTGATACCGCCCTTACAGGGAATGAAAATCATTCCAGTCGGGCAGAGGGAATGCAGATAGCGCGCGTCGTGACCGGCACCGGAGGGAATATCCATGCACGAGACCTGGAGGGCAGTTGCAACCGATCGGATGGTCTGACGGATCGCGAGCGGGAATTCGAGCGGTGGCTCGTGCAGCAGCTCGTGCACCGCCACCGCGCATCGTCCAGCGGCGGTGCGACAGACCTCGCCGATCGCGTCTCCGAGCGCGCGCAGCCTTGCCGGATCCGGATGGCGCAGATCGAGTGAGAACACGACGCGCGCCGGAACAACCGACGGCACATTGGGGCTCACGTTGAACATGCCGATGGTGAGTCGCACCACATCCTCATCATCCCAGAGCGCTTCGTGCAAGGCACGCACGATGTCCACGGCAGCGACGAATGCGTCACGTCGCGCGCTGCGGGGCGTCGTCCCGGCATGGTTCTCCTCCCCGGCGACTTCAACCCGGAACGTCCGCTTACCCTGTATCCCTGTAACAATACCGATCGTCTTGCCTTCGAGCTCGAGAATTGGACCTTGTTCGATATGTGCCTCAACGAACGCGGCCGGCTTTGCTCCGAGCGGCCGGTGCGAGACCCGCGACTCCGCCGACATCACTTTGTGCAGCGCAGTCTCGACCGCGATCCCTGTCTGATCGCGAATGCGGAGGATTTCGTCGAGCTCGCGGACGTCGCAAAAGCCCGCCGATCCCATCATGCCCGGTGCGAAGCGCGACCCCTCTTCGTTCATCCAAGACACGACTTCGATGCTTCGGCGCGGGCGCACGCCGCCGGCAATGATGGCTTCGACCGCCTCCAACGCCGCTAAGACGCCGAAAGCACCGTCGAACTTACCACCCGTCGGTTGGCTGTCGATATGCGATCCAATCAGGACTGCGGGGAGTGCAGGATTTGTGCCCCTGTAGCGCAGAAAGAGATTCGCCAGGGGATCGGTCGACGGCTCGAGCCCGATCGCCTCGGCCCAACGCACGAGTTGGGCGCGCGCCGCGATCTCCTCGTCCGACAAAGCTTGGCGGTTGACGCCACCGCTTTCAGTTGCGCCGAACCCGCTGAGGACCATGAGGCGGTCCCAGAGGCGCTCGCCACTCACATGTTGGGCGACTTTCCCCGCTAAATTTTCGGGGCGTCCCGCCATCTCGCGTCAGTCCTTGGCACCCTTTTCCCCACGCGGCTTGTATTACAAAATCGAGCTATTGTATACAGCCGTTGTCCGATGTTGTGACAGGAGGGGCTCTTGGATCTTCAGCTGGCGGGGAAATCTGCGTTGATCACCGGTGCGTCCAAGGGGATTGGCCGCGCGACCGCGCTCACGATGGCAACGGAGGGATGCTCGCTTCACCTTGCGGCACGTTCGGGCAAAGAACTGGAGCAGCTACAGAAGGACATCCACGCGCAGCATCGCGTGGAGGTCGACTTGCATCCCGGTGACTTGTCGACCACTCAAAGCATGATCGCCCTCGCGAAGGCGGTCGGCGAGGTCGACATCCTGATCAACAATGCGGGCGACATTCCCGCGGGGACGATCGAGGCGCTGACCGACGCGGACTGGCGACGCGGCTTTGACCTCAAACTGTTCGGCTACATCAATCTAACTCGGGAAATCTATACCCGTATGAAGAAGCGGGGGTCCGGCGTCATCATCAACGACATCGGAAACTCCGGTGAAAACTGGGATTACAACTACGTCGCCGGCAGCACTGGCAATGCCGCACTGATGTCGTTCACCAGAGCGATCGGCGGTGTCAGTCTCGATTACGGAGTGCGGGTTGTCGGCGTCAACCCAGGTCCGATCGCGACCGATCGGATGGTCCGCATCATGAAGCGCCGGGCTCGAGACAATCTCGGCGACGAGTCCCGCTGGCAGGAATATTTGAAGGATTATCCCGCAGGACGTATGGGTACCGATCAGGAAGTTGCCGATCTGATCACCTTCCTCGCTTCTCCCCGTGCGGGCTATATCACGGGAACAATTGTTACGGTCGACGGCGGTATCGCCGCGTACGGCTCAATTATTAAGCCGCGGCCGGCACGACAATGAGCAGCTTCGCGCAGCGAAACGCTCATTTCGATCGGCTCTTTGCCACCAATAACCTGTTCTGGTTGGGCCAGAACACCAATCATCTGCCGATGCACCCCCGAGTGCGCCAGGCGATGATCGATTCAATCGAGGCGGAAGAATTTCACGCCTATGCGCCACCGGGCGGGTTTACGGCCCTATCCCGCGGCATCGTTGCGGATCTTGGGCTGCCGCAGGATGCCGCGGCGGCGCTCATCACGGATGGCGCGGTGGCCGCACTAGCGACGGTGTGTCGCGCCTATTGCGAACCAGGCACGAATTTCGTGACGACCGACCCGGGCTGGAAATGGCCGATGCAATTCGCGCAGCAGGCCGGCGCCGATGTGCGGGAGATACCTATCTATGACCCCGCCGCGGGGTATCGTCTCACCCCCGCGCAGTTGCGCGACAACGCTGATCGCAATACCCGGATTGTCTATCTGGTTGATCCCAACAATCCGCTTGGGATCTGCTACACACGCACAGAAATGCAGGCGTTCTGCGAGATTGCGCGCGGAGTTGGCGCCTACCTCCTTCACGACTGCACCTATCGCGATTTCGCGGAAAACCACGTCCTGGCCGCCGATCTCTATCCGGAAGGCGCAATCACGATCTACAGTTTCTCAAAATGGTTGGGACTCGCAGGTCTGCGCATCGGAGCGGTGGTCGCCGATCACCGGATTATCGAGCGGCTTGCGCCATACTCGGCGGCCACGCTGGGCAGCAGCGTGGTCGCGCAGCGCGCCGCTCAAGCTGGGCTCGCCGTCAAAAAAGAATGGATGACCGGCGTGCAACGCACGCAGCGCCGCAATCAGGCCGCGATTAAGGAAGCCGTCGACAAGATCCCCGGCTTAAATGTGCCGATATATCCGTCGAACGGCAACTTCGTCATCATCGAATGCGTCGAACTCGGGTTGCGGCCGGAAGCGTTGGCCACTGTGTACGCCCAGCGCGGGATCATGATCCGGCAGGGCTCCTATCATACGCCCAGATTCGGCTCGCGCTTCGTCAAGGTCAGCACCACGGTGCCGAGTGAATGGGTTGACGCATTTTGTCGAGAATTGCCCGACGCCATCAACGCCGCACGCGGCGTCAACGACATCCCGGAGCTATTCTGACCGTCGCATCGCGGCAGCAAATCGGAGTCGCCCAGGCAAGCCTAGCGGCCGCCTTTGGTATCGAGCAGCACTGCCGCGCTTTCGGTCCGCTTATCTCGCATCATCCAGCGGCCGCTTTCGACTTGGGTGAAGAAATCCTGCAGCGCGAAATTGAACAACGCCGGCTCTTCTAGATTGATCGTGTGCCCGGTCTTGGGAAACACCATCAGCCCGGCCGACGGAATAACACGCTTGAGGAACGCGCCGGTGCCCAGGCACGAGCGGTCCTCGTCGCCATGGAGGATCAGGACAGGCACCGTCATTCGTTCGTCGCGCCTGCACGCCGCGCAACGTCAGCGCCGCACCCTTGGCCGAATGCTCTTAAAGCTGAGCGATGAATTCGTTGAACCCGCGCGGATCCTTCATTTCCAACTGCTCGCGGCCGGGGCCGGAGCCGTAGATCGGCGCAAATTTCTGGGCACCCTCGCTCTCCCACCGCCTCGCCACGATCTCGACCTCTTCGCGAAACTGCGCCGTCTTATCGGGTTCGGCACCCATGCCGGCCGCGCCGATCACGATGCTGAACGCCCGGTCGGGATAGTGAACCCCAAAATGAAGGGCGGCAAAGCCTCCCATCGAAAGCCCCACCACATGCGCCTTCTCAATGGCGAGATGGTTGAGCACGTCTACGGCATCGTCTACTGCTCGCCTCTGCGAGTAGCGCTCGACGCCGTCCGGGACGTCTGAAGGAGGATATCCGCGCGCATTGTACGTGACGCAGCGATAACGGCGGGCAAACGGTAATCGCCCGAGAACTCGTGAATGAATAAGATTGGACGACCAGTGCCACTGTCCTCGTAATAGAGCTTCACTCCGTCATTCGTCTTTAGGTGCGGCATGAACGTATCTACTCCTGCTGATCGAGGCGAGCGGCGGTCAAATCGTCCGCCCGGCTTTCATCGCCGAGATCTCCTCATCCGAATATCCGCACTCCGCGAGCACTTTTTGGGTGTGCTCTCCCAGCGCGGGCGCCGGCTGCTCCGACAATTGCGGATAGGAGGAGAAGCGAATCGGCTGGCTGACGAACGCGCATTCGCCGATGCGGCGGATCAGGCCTCGCGCAACGGCTTGCGGATCTTCCACCACGGCGGGAATATCGTTGATCGGGCCGGCCGGCACTTCCGCGGTAGCCAGTATCGACAGCCATTCTGCTTGCGTGTGCTTCGATAGAGCCGAGATCAACGGCGGCTCGAGTTCCGCATGATGCTTGGCGCGCATACTCCCATTTGCGAACAAGGGGTGCGAGATCAGGTCGGGACGCTCGATCGCTCGGCAAAGGCGCCCCCACTGCGCTTCCGTATCCACACAAATTACGATCGGTTCGTCCTTTGTAGGGAATGCCTGAAACGGCGCAATTAACGGATGGCGCGAGCCCAGACGCCTCGGGCGATCACCCGCATTCAGATAGCGCGCCACGGCATTCTCAAGCAGAGCGATTTGCGCATCGAACATCGCAACGTCGACCTGCGCGCCGCGCCCGGTAACCGCACGATCGGCGAGGGCGGCCAAAATTCCGATGCAGCCAAACAGGCTTGCGCCGATATCGCCGATCGACATGCCGACGCGCGCCGGCGGTCCGTCCTCCTCGCCGGTGACGCTCATCATTCCTGACATCGCTTGAATCACCGCGTCGAAAGCAGGCCGCTGGCTATAGGGGCCGCTCTGACCGAAGCCGGAGATCGAGGCATAGACAATACCTGGATTGATACGCGCCAGCGCTTCATAGTCCAGGCCCAGGCGGCGCATGACTCCAGGACGATTGTTCTCCACAAAAACGTGGGCACGCTCGGCCATTCGCAAAAGCGCGGTCCGCCCTGCTGCCTGCTTGAGATCGAGCGTCACACTGCGCTTATTCCGATTGACGCTCATGAAATAGATGCTTTGATCAGCGGCGAACGGCGCGATGCCGCGCGTGAAATCGCCACGTCCCGGCATCTCTACCTTTGTCACTTCGGCCCCGAGCGCGCCGAGCAGCCACGTGCAATACGGACCAGCGAGCATGTGTGTGACATCGAGCACACGCACGCCCGCCATGGGTCCCCTGCGACCGGAGCCTACGGTCTGTTCGGCGTCCCCGGTCTCGGCCTCCAGCTTATTCACCGTGAAACTCCGGTTTACGCTTGCTGAAAAATGCCTCGAGACCTTCTTGGAAGTCCCGACTGCGAAAGATCTCCGCGTACCATGGCGCGCCCGAAGCGACGGTGGCGTTTGGTGCCGTCATAGCCTCGATCATCTGCTTGGTGGCCTTGATGGTCAGCGGGGCGTTCGCCGCCAAGGTCGCGGCCAGAGCATCGACCGTCGACCTGAGGATCTCGGGCTCGACTACCTGGTCGACGAGCCCAATCGCCCGCGCCTCTGATGCGTCGATAAGTTGACCGGTCATCAGCAGCCACTTGGCCTTCGCAGGGCCGACGAGCTGCACCAGGCGCAACGTATCCGGAACGGGGACGATGAACCCGAACTTGGCGACCGGAATCCCGAACTTTGCGGTCCGGACAGCAATGCGAAAATCGCAGGAGGCGGCCACGATCGTACCGCTTCCGACCGCATGGCCCTGGATCATCGCGATGACCGGCTGCGGCGACCCCCGCAGCGCCGATTGAAGCTGCTCGGCGACCGCGTCGTAGCTCAGCGCCGTCTCGGGCGTTGCCAATTGCTCCCGAAACTCACCGACGTCGGCACCCGATATGAAGACACGGTCGCCCGCCCCCGTTAGCACTATGACCCGCACCGAACGCTCGCGTGCCAGGTTCCGGATCTCCTGGGTGAGACGCTGCATGAGCCGCAGGCTGAGCGCATTACGCACCTCCGGACGGTTCACCGTCAGCCACGCTACTGGGCCGTGTCGCTCGACGACGAGCTCGTCCATCTGGGCTCCTTATAGGCGCGGCCTCTAGCGCCGCGCATATCCACTCCCAATCACACCGGACTCGCATACCGATCTGTTC
>VAZM01000190.1:0-2970 GCA_005883135.1 Alphaproteobacteria bacterium | reverse complement strand
AGAGGACGGCGACGTGCCGCCGGATCTGGTTGAATTCGGCCGATGTGACGTCACGCGGCCGCGGAAGATGCACGGCGACGATGTCCTTGATACGGCCTGGCCGCGCGGTCATCACCACGACGCGATCGCCCAGCAGAATCGCTTCTTCGATATTATGGGTGATGAATATCGCCGTTCGCCGATCGGCACTCCACACCCGCAAGAGCTCCTGTTGCATGATGCTGCGCGTCTGCGCATCGAGCGCGGCGAACGGCTCGTCCATCAGCAGGATTTTCGGATCGTTGACAAGCACGCGCGCGAGCGCAACCCGCTGTCGCATACCGCCCGATAATTCTTGCGGATAACGCTCCCCGAACCCGGACAGACCTACCAACGCGATTTGCTGGCGCACCCTCGTCTTCCGTTTGGCTCTCGGAACCCGGCGTTCGCGCAAGCCGAATTCGATGTTCTGCTCAACCGTGAGCCACGGAAACAGCGCATATTCCTGGAACACGACGCCGCGATCGGGACCCGGTTTGAGGACCGCCTCTCCATCGACCCGCACCTCGCCGCCGCTGGCCTCTTCGAATCCCGCGACGACGTTCAGCAGCGTTGTCTTTCCACAACCGCTCGGACCGAGCACGGTGAGGAACTCGTCGTCGGCGATCTCCAGGTCGATGCCATCAAGCGCAATAATCTGCTCTCGGCGTGCTATATCGGAAAACCGCTTGCATAACCCGCGTACGACAATGCGCCGCTGCTTGATCGGAGAAGCGTCGGCCGCCAGCGGCTGATTCATAAGCCTCGGCTCCATCTCAACGTCCAACGCCCGATCAGGCGAAGCAGCAAATCGGTAAGGAAGCCGAGCGCACCAACACTGAGCATCGCGGCGATGATGATGTCGAGACGCAGGAAGTAATAGGCGTCCCACATCGCGAAGCCGAGCCCCGACTTGACCGCCATCATCTCCGCGACAATTACCAGCACCCACGCAAGTCCAATGCCGAGACGCAGTCCGGTGAAGATGAAGGGCATGGCTCCAGGAAGGACCACCCTGGGAAGCAACATGTGCGGGCGAATTCCGAGCATGCGCGCCGCGCGGACCAAGAGCTTCGGCGTGCCTGCGACTCCCGCGGCAGTGTTGACGACAATCGGAAAAAAGGCGCCGAGAGCGATCAGGAAGAATGCAGAGCCGTCGCGAATTCCAAAGAAGATCACTGCAAAGGGGACCCACGCCGTGATCGGGATGGGACGCAGGATCTGTATAACCGGATCGACGAGATCGGATACCACGCGAAACCATCCGATGAGACAACCGATCAGAACGCCGCTGGCAGCAGCGAGCAAGAAGCCGACCAACACACGGTAAAAGCTATTGCCTGCGTGCATGAACCAAGTGCCCGAATACGGCGTTGCGCCGACCGAGCCAAACATCCATTCCTTCAAGGACGACGCGACTATCACAGGGGAAGGGACGAAACGCGGATCGACCCATTGCAGGCTCGAAGCGACCTGCCAGAGGACAAGAACAATTAGCGGCCCTGCGATGCGCCGGCCGATGAGACGAGCGCTTGCAAGGACGCGAATGTTATCGCTGCTCTTCGAAGTCGCGACCGGAGTGACGGTCACCATCGGCCTGTTGGTCAGTCGCCGCCGAGCTGGTTTTTGGATTTGCCGGTTGCTTCGGTGAGCAGCGAATAGTCGAACTGTTTGTCCACCGCTCCCGACGTATCGATCTGCGTCAACTTGGCATCGTGTACCATTTTGAGCAACGCTTTGGCTTCCTTGGCGTAGAGAGCGTAGTCCAGCTTGCCACGCGGAATCGCCTCATTGACCACCTCAAGGGAGGAGCCAGTGCCTTTCATCGCAGTATCGACGTACAGCTTGCGATCCTGATTGAGCGCGTTCGTGGCCTCGATTGTCGCGTGCACGAGGCCGAGGACGGCCGGCCGGTGTGCCTGAAGAAAGGCGGCATTGACCGCCAGCAGGCCATTAACATTGCGCGTGGGATTGTCACCGATGTCGAGCGAGCTGTAGTACCCGTCGCCGGCGATCGCGGCGTCGGCATTGTTCGGTTCCCAGGACACGAATCCATCGATCTGGCGGTTTTTCAGCGCAGCAAGGAGTGGCGGTCCGCCGGCGGCGAAGCTGATGGTCTGAATTTTGGAAAGATCAGCACCGCCAAGCCTCGCGCTCGCCTTGAACAGCAGTTCCGAATAGCTGTTGGGAGCCGTGCCCAATTTGAGTCCCTCTAGCTCCTTCCAGATTCCCGCCTTGACGTTTTTGGCCAAGGTCAAATTTTGTCCGCCGGTGAACACACCGCAAATGGCCCGATAGTCACGGAAGTTCTTTTCTTCCATGAGGCCGACATTGATATAGCCAATGACTGCAACGTCGACTTCGTTTGTCATGAGGGCCAACTGCTGATCGGCATATCGCCGCATCGGAACAGGCTCCAGCTCAACGCCATGCTTACTCGCGTAATCACGGAGTGCCATCATATTGGCTTGATGGATCTGGACGGTGTAGGCCAATCGAATCTTATCGGCCGCTCTCCCGTCCGTTGCGAATCCCGCCGCAATCAGCACGACTGCCGCAAACGNNNNGCCGCACTGCTAGCCTGCTATTGGACCTAAGGCACCAGTGCGGTGAGTATGCCGTAGGTATCCGGTCGCCTGTCCCGGTAGAATTGCCAGGCGCGCCGTCGTTGCGTGATCAGCTCGAAATCGCAGTCGATGAGAAGGATTTCCTCATCGGAACCGGCCTGACCCAGCATCTCGCCGGAGGGATCGAATGCGACGCTGTGGCCGTAATACACGTAGTTGCCTTCCTTACCGGTGCGGTTTAGTCCCGCAACAAAATATTCGTTGAAAATAGCGTGTGCGCACAGCTCCTTCTCCCAGACTTTGCGCGAGAGGGACTTGTCCGGCGTGGCGCTTGGAATGAGTACGATTTCCGCGCCGTTGAGCGCCAGTGCACGCGCTCCTTCGG
>VAZM01000560.1:508-3238 GCA_005883135.1 Alphaproteobacteria bacterium | reverse complement strand
ACACCTACAGCCACGTCCTTCCGTCAATGCAGGAGGACGCTGCCACGACCATTGATGCAGCGATGAGAGCGGCCCTGAAACGGAGGTGATTGGTAGCAATTCGGTAGCAGAATTCGAAATAGTCAAGACGATTCAACGGCAGTTACACATTTCTTGATCGGATGACGGTTGCCGAAGGCCGGCATGAGTGCAAACAGCGCGCGCAGCGCAAAGAACACGATGCCGGCCACCACCGCCATATGATAGCCGGAGATCGAGAGCACATGGGCGAGGCCCGAGACGTACATCGCTTCGTTCACCGGCGTCGAGATGGTGTCCCGTTTGCCTGTGATCAGGGCCGAAGCGATAGCGCCTTTGTCGCCGGGCAGAATCGCGCGGATGCGCTTGTCGATCCCCTCGCGCACGCCGTCGAGGAAGATAGCGAAACGAAGCCTTAGGCTCGGCGCATGCGGGGCCTCGATCGGGCGGATTGAGCCCAGCACGAATCCGGACGCGCCGATGCGCTGAAAATACATATCACGTGCGAAATCATAGCCGCCGGGCCGCAACGGCTCGAGCGGCGGGGACAACCGCGCCTTGAACTCGATGAAAGTGCCGACCGTCGGCGCCGTGCCCTTGCGCACCGAGACTCGCACGCGCTCGAGATTTTCGATCAATCGCGCCCCTGACATCCGTGCGACGCGCACGACAACGCGGTCCGAGCGCTCGCGTTCTTCCCGCACCTCGACAAAGCCTGCGATATCGACATTCCAGGCCGGCGCCGACAGCACCGGATGGGCGATGATCTCGCGCTTGATCGCGCCGGTCGCAAATCCGGCCGCCACGGCGGCAAGACCTACGCATGCCGGAAATGCAACTGGTCGGCGACGGCATAGGATCGCCGCCGCGACCGTGGCGGCGAGAAGCAGCGCTGCCGCGGAGACCGCGGGCTCGCGGTCGATGGCGAAATAGATGATGGTGCCGATGCCGAATCCGATCGCGAGCCACGGCACCAGCCGGCCGGGAGCGGCCTCGATCGCCGCCCATTCGCGAACGCGCTGCACCGTCCGGCGCGCGAAATCGGTGAGGCCCTGCGGCCAGGCCAGCGCGGGCCTGCGCCCCGCCGCAATCCAAGGCCGCCACGCCTCGGCTCGTCCGCGCGATCTGCCTTGCTCGACCATCGCGCGGTTCCTCGACACCCCGCCTGAACCCTACCGGTGCATAGTACACACGGCTGGCGGGCCTGACAGGCCACTGGAACGGCATCCACAGCGTTGACCCGGAACGAGGATTAGTGCCCGATCTCAAAATCACGCTCTGCGGCTTCAGTGGGTCAGCGCGAAGCCAGTCTTTCGAGGTTGATCGTAAGCGGCAGGATGTGGTAGCCGCGCTAGATCGAGCGTGGCAAAATGCGCAAACGGCATCTCGGATCGCGTTGCGCTCTGTCGGCAGGCGTAGGAGTTCTGAGGTAGATATGGACCAAGGTGTTGAACTCAGGCGCGCGGATCGCGCTCGCGCGGTGGAGCGTTTGTGCGACTTCATCGTGAGATCGATCGATGGCGCGCGCGCTGTCGAGGCCCCTTTCTATCACCTTGAACTCGAGCGGGTCTTTCCCGATGACGTCTACGCGTCCATGTTGGCTGCGATGCCGCAAGCGTTGGACTATCGGCCGCTCTACGGTCAAAACCAATGCAACGTGCTGGCAGACGGCACGCCTACGCGGGTGAAGATCGATCTTTTCCCCGAATACATCCGGCATCTGCCGCCGGAGAAGCGCGTGGTCTGGGACATTATCGGCCGCGCGCTTTGCTCGGAGCCGGTGAAGGCCGCGTTCGTACGTCGGCTCGCGCCCGCGCTGGCGCGCCGCTTCGGGCCGGATTATGCCAAAGTAGGTATGTATCCCATCGGCATCCTCACGCGCGATGTGCCGGGCTACAAGATCGACCCGCATACCGACACGCGCTGGAAGGGGATTACGGTGCAACTCTTCCTGCCCCACGATGCCTCCCATCCGGACATCGGCACGATCTTTCATGAAAAGCTCCCCGACGGGAGCTTGCCAAAACGGACGCAGATGAAGTTTGTGCCCAATTCGGGCTACGCCTTCGCGGTCGGCGAGGATACCTGGCATTCCGCCGACCGCGTCGGTCCGGAAGTCACGACACGCGACAGTATCCTGCACACCTATTTCGTCGATGCCGGACTGCTACGCGTGCTGCGCAATCGCGGCAAACGGATCGGCAACTTTCTGCGCAACGAGTTCCGCCACTACGCGCCGCGCTGAGATCGCGTCCCCCCTGCCCTCGCCCGGGAGCTGGTGCACCGCATCTAGACTGATGCGCCCCTCCCGGCACTCACCTTGGCCCAGCTATCGCGCAGCCCGACCGTGCGGTTGAACACGAGGCGGTCAGGCGTCGAATCCTGGTCGCGGCAGAAATAACCCTGCCGCTCGAACTGCACCGGCTCCGCGGTATCCATGCCGACGAGAGCAGGCTCGAGCTTGCAGTCTGTGAGCACCTCAAGCGAATCGGGATTGAGATCGGCGGCGAAGTCGGCGGCGTTGGGATCGGCCCGTGTGAAAAGCTGGTTGTAGAGCCGAATTTCCGCCGTCACCGCATCGGCGGCCGACACCCAATGCAGCGTGGCCTGCACCTTGCGCCCGTCCGGGGCATTGCCGCCGCGCGTTGCGGCATCGTAGGTGCAACGAAGCTCCACCACTTCTCCCGCCGCGTTCTTAATTACCTCGCGGCA
>VAZM01000560.1:0-450 GCA_005883135.1 Alphaproteobacteria bacterium | reverse complement strand
GGTTCTCCATGAAATCGTCGCGCTCGACATAGAGCTCGCGGCCGAAGCGCAGGCGGCGCGTGCCCGCTGCCGGGTTGTCGGGGTGGTTGGCTGCTTCGATCTCCTCGAGACGATCGTCGGGATAGTTCTCGATGATGACCTTCAGCGGACGCAGCACCGCCATGCGTCGCAAGGCCGTCTTGTTGAGGACCTCGCGGACCGAAAAATCGAACATGGCGATGTCGACCATGCTGTTGGCCTTGGCAACTCCGATCCGCTTGACGAAATCGCGCACCGCCTCCGGCGGCACCCCTCGGCGGCGCAGCCCCGCCAGCGTCGGCATGCGCGGATCGTCCCAACCTCCGACATGCCCGCCGCGTACGAGTTCGGTGAGCACGCGCTTGGACAACACCGTATGGGTGAGATTGAGGCGGGCAAATTCGTATTGCCGCGGCCGGGAAGGAACCGGGA
>VAZM01000558.1 GCA_005883135.1 Alphaproteobacteria bacterium | reverse complement strand
GCCGGAACCAGCGGCGAGATCAACGCGGCCTTCGCAACATTTGTGCGCGAGCGGCCCGACGCCCTCTTCGTGGGCGGCGACGCCTTCTTCAACAGCCGGCGGGTGCAACTTGCCTGCTTGCCCCGCTTGGACTTGACGGCGAGCTTGATCTTGCCCTCGCGGACGTAAAATACCGCGTCCGCAGGATCGCCTTGTGAGAAAACAATCTCGTTCTTCCGGTAGTTGGCCACGCTTCGACCGCCGTCTACCGTCGCCAAAAACAATTTAGGATTAAACGAGGTCTTTTTTCTTACTTTTCTTGCCAAGCCGCTCCTCGTCCAGTCGCTGCGCCCCCAAAATATATTATTCGTGACGGCCGTTTCCGTCCACTGCAGCATCCGGTTCTTCGCGAAAGATGAGACCTTGCGAACCGTCCGCCGTAGAAGNCCGGATAGGGTCAGGAGCGGACATCGGCCGCTGACTCAGCAATGTCCGCTTTACCCCCAAAAGCGGACATCGAGCGACACGACTAGCATGTCCGCTTTGTGCCATCGGGGTTCCTCCCGCCTCGACACTGCCGGTCTCCTGCACGCTCAACCTGCTGAAAAGAAGTCCGAAAGTCTTTGGGCCAGGCCTGAAATATTCTGAATCGGGTTGAGCATTACGCCAGGCCGACCAAAGGATAGCACGCCATACGAAACGGCAGGAGGCCGCTGCACTGCGGGATAAAGGACAGTTTACCAGCCGGCAAACCGAAGTCGGCCGATCGCTTTCAGCTCATCGTCGGTCGAACGACATTGCACCTTATCGGCTAACTACCGTCTTCGGTTTGCCTTATCATCCCACCGGAAAGGTCAGCCACGTCCTTGTACCTTGATTGGAGCTCTCCTGATCGACCGTGCCCCCGATCTGGCGGGCCAGCGCGACGATCAGTTTTAACCCGGTACCTGTGGGGTTGTGCTGTTTAATCCCGCGGCCATTATCCGCCACGCTTAAACGAGCCTCGCCGTAGCCGACGCCCGCGACCAGCTTAACGGTGATTCTTCCGCCGGCATCTGGGCCAAACGCGTGCTTGATGCTGTTGGTTGCAATTTCATTCAGGATCAGGCCCAGCGGCACTGCACGTTCGATCGATAATTCAAGCTCGTCGGCCTGCACGTCGACCTCAATTCCCTCGGTCTGCTGTTTGATGGAAAGACAGAGCGCACGCAGGTAGTCGGAGAGCTTGACGATCTGTCCCTTCTCGTGGGGCGCCAGCTGGTCGTGGGCGAGCGAGATCGCGTTGATGCGGCTGGTGATGTGGTCCAGCGCACGTTGAGCATCACCAGCGGCGTAGCGTCGCTTCTGAATGGCGATCGAAGCCAGGATGATCTGGAAGCTGTTTTTAACGCGATGCTGCATTTCCCGAAGGAGCACGTCCCGGCTCTGCGCCTGCATAGCGGCGGCTGCCAGCCTTGCCCCCTCGCTTAATTCGCCGCGGTGGCTCTGGAGAAATGCGCCAATCAGTGCGGCGGTAGCGGTGAGAAACTCGATCGTGTCCTGGCTGAAATCGCGCGGGCGAGTGCTGTCCACCTCCAGCACGCCCCAAGCCGCCCCTTCGATCAGCACTGGCACATTGACCAGTGAGACAATGCCGTGATCCTGCAGCAGGCCGGAATGAACGAAGTCATCCTGCGCTTGGAAGTTCTTGATGACGACCGGCTGGGCGGTCTGGAACGAGCGGCCCGGCGGCGACCGCAAATCGGCAGACAAGGTAGCCGATCGTACAACGCCCTCTTTCCACCCGAACCCGGCGGCGATGAGTAGGTCGGCCTCCCGGCGGCGATATTTAAGGACTTTGACGTGATCGATCTCCACTGCCCTTGCGACCTGCACCACGACTTGGTCGAGAAATCCATCCTCATCGGTGCTTTCACTCGCAACCCGGCCCAAATCGACAAAAATGCGGACATGCCGCCGGACCTCGTCCAGCGCCGACGCTTGCTGTTTGTCTGCTTTCTTCGCCATGGCCGGTACAGTTAACGTGGAGGCGGCCGAATTGTGCCACTGCAGACAACCAGATTCGTTAACGATAAACCTAGTGTTAGGCGTGCAATTGAACCTTTCCATCACCAGCGCGACCAATGAAACGAGAGCCTTTCCAGGGGTCGGCGAAAGGCACATTCACGCACGCGAACTCGTTGGATTTTCGGACACTGTGGGGTGAGTAACATGGGCCGCGCCATTGTTGAAGAAATCGCCACACTGGCCTCGCTGGCGCTATTTGTGGGTATGGTCGCAATCTGGGCACAGGCGATTGCAACATTTTGAGTCGTGCCGCTTGTTATTTGCTCGACGACATACAATCGCGCTTGATGAGCGCTTGCGCCTCAGCGTGTATCAGCAATGCTTGTAGTTACGGTTGCGTGAGCCTTTCGGGCCGGCCAGATCCTGGTGCATCACCATTCCGGCATCGCCGTCTTCCCGGTCACGGCGGGCGACTGGAGCGTCACCCAACCGCTCATGCCCGCGGCGGCCGGCGCCGCTCGTGGAACCAGACGCGGTATTTTCGCATCCTCTCGTGCTGCGCTGCGGGTGCGTAGCGCTTACAGGTCGAGGCCTCTTCGCTCTTGGCCGGCGCACCCCAGCGCAGCTCCACGCAGTCGTTGGGGTTGTATGCCATCTCGAGTTCGGCCGCACGGTCGATCACGTCGCGCAGCGTGAGCGTCCACGCTGCGCCATCACTGCGCGGATACGAGAACCTGCGCGTCGCTA
>VAZM01000557.1 GCA_005883135.1 Alphaproteobacteria bacterium | reverse complement strand
GCCGCGCACGAAGGAGAACTCTGCGCTCTTGCCTTGCACCGACGCAACGAGCGAGCGCCCCCAGCGCCCCAATCCGACGATCGCTGCTCGGATCATAGGAGCATGGTTCGCGCTTCGCGCAATGCGATGCCCGTGGCATCAGCCATTATCGGCTTGCCCGCCTTCGCCGAGAACGGCAATGAACCTAACATCGGGAGGTATCCCTCTCAACGTGCGGGCGACCAAAATGATGCTTTGCTTGCGCGCATGTTTTGTTGTGCAATGCTGATGCAGCGTTCCCCTCCCCGTCATGCACGGCTCCTCAGCTCCCCTCCGGACCAGCGTCAGTTCCCTCCCTCCCATGACCGACACTTTCGATACCATCATCATTGGCGGCGGCGCGGCCGGATGCGTGCTGGCGAACCGGCTGTCTGCACGCTCGAGCACGAAAGTGCTGTTGCTCGAAGCCGGAGCGGACACGCCGCCGGGGAAAGAGCCGGCCGACGTCCTCGATACTTATGCGACGTCGTACTACAACGACGCCTATTTCTGGCCGGGCCTCAAAGTGCATTGGCGCCGCAAGGACAATTCCCCACCGGTGAGCTACTTGCAAGGCCGCATCATGGGCGGCGGCTCCTCGGTGATGGGGATGGTCGCCTTTCGCGGAACGCCCGACGATTACGCCGAATGGGAAGCGCAGGGCGCGGCGGGCTGGGGTTGGACCGACGTGCTGCCCTATTACCGCAAGCTCGAGGACGAGCTCGATTTCACCGGCGAGCTGCACGGGCGCGGCGGCCCGGTGCCGATCCGGCGCACCAAATCGGAAGACTGGGCGCCGTTGTCGAAAGCCGTCCATGCCTTCGCGCAGGAGCGGCAGATCCCGTTCATCGCCGACATGAATGCAGATTTTCGCGACGGCTACGGCGCGGTTCCCATGAGCAACTGGCCGCACAAACGCGCATCGGCCGCGATCTGCTATCTCGACACGGCGGTGCGCGCGCGCAGCAATTTGAGCATCATCAATCGCGCGACGGCGACGGGCTTGTTGTTTGACGGCCGCCGCGTCACCGGAGTGACCGCGCGCATCGACGGCGCGGTCAGGGAGCTGCGCGGGCGCGAGGTCATTCTCTCCGCCGGCGGCGTGCACTCGCCTGCGTTCCTGATGCGCTCGGGCATCGGGGCGGCGGGCGGGTTGCGAGAGCTCGGCATTGAGGTGCGCACGGATCTGCCCGGCGTCGGGGAGAATCTCTCCAACCACGCCATTATCTTCCTCGGCCTGTTTCAGCATCGCCATCAACGGCAGGCCGCATCGGTGCGGCCGCACCCGATGACGGCGCTACGTTATTCCTCGGGGCTGCCGGGCGCGCCGCCGGCCGATATGTACATCAATGTCCAGTGCAAGACGTCATGGAGCGCGCTCGGCTTTCAGGTTGCCAATCTGGCGCCCACCCTGCTCAAGCCGATGGCGCGCGGCCGGGTCTCGCTCACGGCGCGCGATGCCGCGCCGCCCTGCGTCGAATTCAACTTCACCGGCCACGAGCTCGACCTCAAGCGCTTCATGCAGGGCTTCCGCCTGGCGGTCGAGATTCTGGCGCACGAGCGCGTGCGGGCGATGAGCGGCATCACCTTTCCGGTGAAGTTCGACGATCGCTTGCGGCGCCTCAATCGCATCACTCCGGCGAACCGGATCGCGAGCGCGGCGCTCGCCGCACTCCTCGACCTCGTACCGCCGCTCGCGGGGCCGATCTTCTCGGCATTGGCCGACCGGCGCGTTGAGCTCGCCGCCCTGGTCCAGGATGACGCGGCGCTCGCCGAGCACATCAGCCAGAACGTCGCCGGCATGTTCCATCCAGTGGGTACCTGCCGCATGGGCGCGGCGGGCGATCGCGACGCGGTGGTGGACCCAACGGGGCGCGTGCGCGGCGTGGGCGGGCTGCGGGTGGTCGACGCTTCGATCATGCCGACCCTGCCGCGCGGCAATACCAACATTCCGACCATCATGGTGGCGGAAAAGATTGCCGCGGGCATCTTGGATGAGGCGCGCGCGGCGGCGTGATACGGCGAAACGAAGGGGCAAGCGGTGTCTGATTTCCAGCGAGAGCGGCGCGGATGCGCCCGCCCCTGCGGGGGCCGCACGCGGGCTAGCACGGCTCGTAGCGTAATTCGGGCTACGCCGCGGTCTGCGCCGGGGCGCTCGAGCGCGCCCTGCTGATCGCCTCCCAAACCCGCAGCGGGGTTGCCGGCATATCGATGCGATCGACCCCGAGCGGCGCGAGGGCGTCGATCAGCGCGTTGATCACCGTCGGTGGCGCGCCGATGGTGCCGGATTCGCCGATGCCCTTGACCCCGAGCGGGTTGGTCTTGCACGGCACTTCTTCGAGCTCCGACTCCACGTTCGGCATCGTATCGGCGCGCGGCATGCCGTAATCCATGAAGCTGCCGGAGACGAGATGCCCGGATTGGCGGTCATAGATCTGGTGCTCCAGGAGCGCTTGTCCCAGCCCTTGCACCACGCCACCGTGAATTTGCCCGCGCACGATGAGCGGGTTGAGCACGCGGCCGAGGTCGTCGACGACGAAATAACGATCGACCGTGACCGCGCCGGTTTCGGGGTCCACCTCCAGCTCGCACACATGCGCGCCGTTGGGATGGCTGGGCGGATTGGCGCTGTAGCTGCCGCTCGCCTCGAGCCCCACGCCGAACTTATCGGTCAGCGGTCCCATCGGCGCATAGGCGGCCTTGGCGACCTCGGTGATGGTGAT
>VAZM01000556.1:2446-5188 GCA_005883135.1 Alphaproteobacteria bacterium | reverse complement strand
ACAAGCTGGTGCCGTTCATCTGGTTTGCCGCCGCCTGCCAAATCCTCAGCGGCGTCACGCTGTGGATTACCAAGCCCGCGCAATATCTGGCCGATGGCATGTTCGAGGTGAAATTCACGCTGCTTCTCATCGCCTTGGTCGTGACGCGGGTGTTTCAGACCACGATGAAGCGAGAGGCTGCCGGCTGGGAAGCAAAAGGAGCAGTCTCTTCGCGTGGTCGCAAACTTGTCGCGGCGATTTGCCTGTTGTGGGCCGGCGTGACCATCGGCGGGCGGTTGACCGCATATCTGGGATCCTTGTACCTGCGCTGACCGTTGTGCATTCGCGGGAGCACCAAGTCGGCCGCCATTTCCCCTTTTTGACCAGGCGACGAGCGAGACGTCGGCTCGCGGGGAAAAGCGGACATGCGTTTACGCTAGACCTGGTCTCCGGGATTTCGCTACGCTCAATCCGGGCTACTTGTGGAGGAACGCATCAACGATGACGACAGCAATCGCACTCAAGGACATCACGCTTTACTCGGTGGTCGAGCAGCAGGGGCCGTTCTTCGACCCGATGGAATTCTTCCCAACGCTTACCAAAGAGGTCCTCGAGGAGAACCGTTCTTGGCTCGAGCCGACATTCATCGATCCGGCCAGCGGCCGGCTGCTGCTATGCGTGCAGAGCTTCGTCATCAAGACGCCGCGCCACAATATTCTGATCGATTCATGCGTCGGCAATCACAAGCCGCGGCCGGCGCGGCCGTTCTGGAACATGATGAACAGCGACCGCTTCGAGAAAGGCCTCGCGGCGGCCGGGCTGACGGTCAACGATGTCGATTATGTGATGTGCACGCACCTGCATGTCGACCACGTGGGCTGGAACACGCGGCTCGAGAACGGGCGCTGGGTGCCAACCTTTCCCAAGGCGAAATACGTAATGGCCGACCGCGAGCTGGCGTACTGGACGCAGAAGGTCCGCTGTTCCGTGGATCACCGACTCGGTGCTGCCGATTGTGGAGGCAAACCGCGCGCAGGTCGTGAAGAGCGATTTCGTTCTCAACGAGTCGATCCAGTTCATCCCGACGCCCGGTCACACGATCGACCATTACTCCGTGCTGGTCGGCCAGCCCGGGCAGGACGCGTTAATCACCGGCGACATGATCCACTCGCCGATCCAGGGAAAATATCCCGAGCTTGGCATGCGCGCGGACTACGACTCCCGGATGGCCGGACAAACGCGGCGCAAGGTGTTCGATCGCTTTTGCGATTCTTCCACCCTCATGTGCGTAGTGCACTTCCCGTCGCCCTCGACCGGGCGCGTGCGGCGCTGGGGCGACGGCTACAAGTTCGTCGCGTGAACAGGAGGATGATCTGTTTGGAAAAGTCGGCGGGACCATGCACCCGCTGCAACGTTGCAACTGCAGTTCGCGCTGTTCCCGTCGAAATGGATGCATCGCGGCGCCGGGGTCCGGTGGGGTAGCAGAAACTGATCCCGACATCCTGCCTCTTCGCATCAATCCTGCTCCTGCCTCTCCACGTGGAAATGATGCAGTACGCGGTGGAAGATCGGAGCCAATACGAAGCCGGTTGCGATGATAAGCAGAAGACCCGAAAAGATCGCGTAGGATCCTGCGAAAATCTTCCCGGCCGCGGTTTTCAGCTCACCCATCGGGCCCATGCCGGAAAGAATCATCGCCGCATTGACGTAGGAATCCGTAAGCGACATACCCTCGAACCCGGCATAGCCGGCCATGCCGATGGCCAAACCGACAACCGCAAGCATGCACCACAGTCCGACGGCCTTGAGCATGCGACCGGCGAAACGACGGCGCGAGAGGAGCCGTTGGCGGCGACGTTCGAAGCTTGCGATTCCAGTAGATGGCATGTCGGACACTCCTTCATCGAACGGTGCACATCAAGGTCAGGAGCGGTCGTGAAGCTACCGCCGGACTGGGGCCGGGCACTATGAACGGTTCAATAAAACACGTTCAATAAAACACTTGGGAACCTAGCAATTCACCACCGCGTTGGTCTCTGGACGGAGATAAAGCATGCCAGATGACCTTACCAAGAGAGGCTCGCCGGATCGAAGCCGAATCAGCCTTCTTGAGCCCCACGAAGTTCAGTACTGGGCCGACAAATTCAATGTATCAAAGGAAAGGCTCTCAGAAGCAGTGCGGAACGTCGGGCACTCAGCAGATGCCGTGGAAAGAGAGTTGAAAAGGCTGTCCTAGAACGCTACCCTTGAGGCCAGCGAGCTTCGGTGCAGCCGACGACCTTGGGGTTTGTATCGACCCTGAGTGCGGCCTGAGGTCTTGCATTGATCCATCCGACCGCCTTGTCATTTTGTTAATCGTACCCTACGTATAAATGGTACCCCGCTCAGTGATTTGCACTTGAGTTTGCCAGCCACACAGAAGCGGCCGCGATCTCGATCGATCCGGCCACGTGTCAGGCGGACGGGTCGAGACCCTCTCCACAGTTTTTTGCAAGGAGTTTCGTATCGAGCATGAATACCGACGAGACGCACCGCCGTGCCGAAGCGCTGTTCAAAAAAGGACAGCAGTTGCGTGGTGGCGGGCAAGCAATGACCGAGTACCAGACCGAACTGCAGGCGACGCGCGAAAAGACGGCGCGCCTGCGGGCGCTTCGGTTGGCTCGCGACGCCGCCAATCCTCGGAGCCCTAGGCCGGTCAAGCGAAAGGGGGCGACGTAGCCCCGCGCATATCCGCTTTGAGTCAGAGCGGACTCCTTCGGCTTC
>VAZM01000556.1:0-2365 GCA_005883135.1 Alphaproteobacteria bacterium | reverse complement strand
CGCTCGGTCACGACGTCGTAGCTGACCTTCTGACCTTCCATAAGGCTGCGCATGCCGGCGCGCTCGACCGCGCTGATGTGCACGAACACGTCTTTGCTGCCGTCGCTGGGCGTGATGAATCCGAAGCCCTTTTGCGTATTGAAGAACTTCACGGTACCTGTGGCCATCATGGCCTCCTTCATTGCATTGCGTTCTATCCGATCACGCGGGCATCGCGTGGCCGATCATCCAATTTTGGGGAAGCTGGCTGGGCACCGTAAACCGGGAGCGTCGCAAGGCAGACCGAAAACTGGTTGCGGGCAGCTATGTATGTGATCACGGCCGCAACGTCAACCCAGCTGTCGGCAGCAATCCAGCTGTCGGCAGCAGTCCGGCGCAGGCTGTTACATTGGTAACCAGTGCTCTCGCAGAGCGTTGAATGGCATCGCTATTGAAGGTTTGCCGTCGACGAGCTTGCGGCTGTGCGCGCACTGTGCGTCGTGCATGCAGGTCGGCGACGCGCCCGATGCCGGAAGCGATTGCAGAGACATCCCTGCCCGGGAAATGGCGGTGCTCCGCGAACCAGTAGCCCTCAACCCTGCCCGGTCGTTTCCTTCTCATCCGGCGTGGGGTCGGCGGCCTCACGCTCGGCTTTGCGCAGCGCAGCCTTCTCCTCCTTTTTTCTTTGTTTTTCCTCGGCGCGTGTGCGTGCCATCCTCTGTCGCTCGGCCCGGTCTCGACGATAATTCGGCTTGAATGCCATTGGCTCCCTCCTTGTCCGGCGGGTTGATTTGGTCCCTCGCGACTATATATATGCACGCATTCGAGCTTTGCCGTCATCCCCCATTGATTTGCCCATCCAGGCTACGTGCTGGGCAATTTGGTCTTGCCGGCCGTGGCTCGATGCTGGTGATGCCGCGACCGATACTTGGCAGCGTTGAACAATCACAGGAAAAGCAAAATGGCACGCAAGCCAGCAACGCGCGTTGAATTCACGCTTTTCGACGTGGTTTACGAAGACGGCTCGGTGCGTTCCAATCGCAGAGTCCCGAGCGACGTCCTCGGGGGCCTCGATGGCGATGCCGCTGCGCGTGCCGTCATCGAAGAACAGGACCGGATCATCGCGGAGAAGTCAGGGACACCGGCCGTTGGCGTGAAAAGCATTCGCCGATCCGGCAGCAAGACTATCGATCGGGCCGTGCGACCGCCCCCGACCTGAGTGAGCCCCGGCTTGATCGATTCCTCCATACCGGACCAGAAGTAGGGATCGCGATAGATGGCCTGACGATGGCGTTAGGAGCATGTGATGGCTCCCAGCAGCATCGCTCATCAAGGCAATGAGGACCACACTCTTTCATCAATGATGGCGTGGCGGGTGCATGAGTTCGGGCCACCAGATGTCATGAGGTTCGAGCGAATCCTCAGGCCCCATCCGAGCCCTGGCGAGGTCTCGTCAAAGTCAAAGCCGCTGGGGTCGGTCCATGGGATGGCTGGATCAGGGCCGGAAAGAGCGCTTTGCCGCAACCACTGCCCCTCACTCTGGGCTCGGATCTGTCCGGCGAAGTCGTCGCCGTGCAGTCGGGGGACCTGCGTGTGGGAGATCAGGTTTATGGGGGGTTTTCGGGAATCGGAAAAGGAACCGCTCGCGCCCGATCGGCATTAATTGAGCAATTTCAAGCTTGGCGTCGCAACAATGCCGGTCGCCTCGCCCCGACCGGAAAGGCAGTGAGTTCGGGACTTTACCTGCTACTGGTGGAAGATCGAGCATGATGGTCAACGAGATTTCCGGCGTGAAGATTCCCGACAGCCAATTGGCGCGAGAAGCAACGCGGTTCATTCGCGATACCGAGAGCGACTTGCTGTTTCAGCATTCCACGCGCGTCTATTTCTGGGGCGCCCTGGCCGGGAAGCGGAAGGGGCTGATCTTCGATCCGGAGCTGCTGTACACGGCGGCCATGTTCCATGATATCGGCCTGACCTCCGGTTTCCGGGAAAGTCGGCTGCGTTTCGAGGTGGACGGCGCGAATGCGGCGCGCGACTTCCTGCGAAGCCACGGCATCTCGGAAAGCGATATCGAGAAGGTCTGGCTCGCGATCGCGCTGCACACCACGCCGGAAATCTCTGCGCACCTGCATCCCATCGCCGCGCTTGCTGCGGAGGGCGTGCTGATGGACCTGGTGGGCCTGGGCTATGACGAATTCACCGACGCGCAGCGGGAAGCGGTGGCGACGGCCCATCCCCCTCCGCCGCAATTCACGGAGGACCTTCTCCAGGCGTTTTACGACGGCCTCAAGCACCGGCCGGAAACGACCCAATTCACCGGCCTCGCCGATATCATGGCCGACCAGGACCCCCATTTTCACCGCGTCGACTTTTGCAGCCTGAT
>VAZM01000189.1 GCA_005883135.1 Alphaproteobacteria bacterium | reverse complement strand
CGAGATAGATCTGGGACAACGCATAATCGGGGGTGATGTTGATGCCGATTAGGTTGCTCGGGACTTGCAGGTTACGGATCAGCCCGTAGTCATAGAGATAGTTCTTGTCCGAGAGCAGCGTCCCGCTCCAGCCCCACACCCACTTGTCCGACAGGTTGAACTGGCCCGATGTTTCCAGGCTTCCGCGCCAGTCGCGGAAACCCGCCGTGTCCTTAAACGGTTCCTTGTCCAGTTGAAAAATACCCGAGGCGCGAATGCTGTAGGCGCCGTCGAGCAGCCGCTGTCGCCACTCGCCTTGCAGCAGGGGGCCCTGCTTGGTGGTGATCATGGGCGTGAAGGTGAAGTCGTAATCGGGAGCGAGCGCCCAGTAATAAGGAACCGCCACCCCCAACCCGTAGACCGAGCTGCTGCTGAACATCGGCGTCAGCACCCCGGTCTTGCGTTTCACCGTCGGATCGGGCGCCGACATGTACGGCATATAGGCCAATGGCACGCCGCCGAATTCGAGCAGCGCATCCTCGAAATAGATCATCTTCTCGTCTTGGTCGTGAATGATACGTGCCGCCCTGACCTGCCATTTCGGCGGCCTCTTCGGATCCTCCACGCACGGCTCGCAGGCGGTGTAGACGCCATTGTGGAACACGGTGAAATTGCCGGAGCGCTCCGCGCGCGGCGCCGCGAAACGGGTCTGCTCGGGCGCGTCGAGCCGCAGCGAGTCGACGAAGCCGTCGCGATAATCATCGCTCAGGTCCATGATTTCGCCGTGGGAGATGGTGCCGTCGGCCTCGGTCAGCTGCACGTTTCCTTCGGCGTGCAGGCGCTTGGTTTTCTGATCGTAGATCACCCGGTCGGCTTCGAGGGTGGAACCGCCAAAGTAGAGCTGAACGTTTCCGACCGCCGAGACGCGCTCGTTGGTGTAGTCGTAGTTGATCTCCTCGGCGCGCACGAGCATCTGCTCCTGCGAACGCTCCTGCCGCACGACCGGTTTCGGCCGCGGCGGGAACATCAGCAGCTGAGCCGTCGCCGGCGACACGGCGCCGGCGCCCGCAAGCAGCGCGAGGGCGGCCGCAAAAATGACCAGCGCGCCCCACGACGTGCGGCGGCGCGGCAATCGCGGACGGTTGGCAGCGCGTGCCATCACCCGTCCTCCTGGTAAAGCAGCGCGATCAAGCCGACCATCGACCCCAGGGCGGCGGGCAGGCCTGCCGCAATCGAGGGGCCCATCAGCTCGGCTTTGCTCAAATCTCCGGTGACCTTCGACAGGATATAGAGCGCAAAGCCGGCGCCGATGCCGCCGAGCACGATCTTCTGCACGCCCCCGAAGCGGAAAAACCGCAAACTGACGGAAGCGGCCAGCAGCACCATTGCCGCCAGATAGAAGGGCTGTGCCAACAGCTGGTAATATTGCAATCGATAACCGGCGGCCGCCAATCCTGCGCTTTCGGCGTGGTCGATGTACGACGACAGTTCCCAGAACGGCACGGTCTCCGGCGTGGCGAAGCTTTCTCCGACCTGCACCGGCGTGAGCGGGGTCTTGAGCAGGAGCGTCTCGCGGTCCGAGGGAGCCATTCCGCTGGCGTAGAACCGAGGCTCCTCTAGTCGCCAGTGCCCTTCTTCGAGCGTTGCGCTTTTCGCTTCGATGCGGTCGCGGAAGTGGCCGTCGGCGTCGAAGCGGAAGACAGTCACGCCACCCAATTCAATTCCCTGTTGCCGGCTTGATTTGGCGTTGATCACGGCCTGGCCGTCTTCGCTGCGTTGGCGCAGCCAGAAACCGCGTCCGGTGCTGCGGAAGCTGTTGTCGCGTCCGGAGAGATCGGCCTCCAGGCGCGTAGAATACTCGCGCAAGGTCGCCGAGATCGGGTTGTAAACCGTCGTCAATACGACGCCGATGAACCCGGCGATGATGAGAGCGGGCGCGATGAATTGCCAGGCCGAGATGCCCGCCCCCCTTGCCACCACAAGCTCCAAGCGGCGCGACAAGTTCAAATAGCAGAACATCGCGCCGACGAGCACGGCAAACGGCATCACCCGCTCGGTGATGAAGGGCACGCGAAACAGCGTGATCTGCGCAATCACCAAGGGCGAGACCTCCTTGATGTCCGCAGAACGGCGCAACAATTCGAGATAATCGATCAACGCCGTCAGCACCAGCGTTCCCGCGAATACCGCCATCACGGCGGAGAGGAAGCGCCGTCCGAAGTATCGTGAAAGGGTGCCGGCGATCATGGCGTTTGACCCATCAGCGCATTCGTGCGCTGCGTCATGCGCTCCATGACGCGGGTGATTGCATTGGCGATGAACACGGGGGGCTCGATGATGACCCCGCGCGAAATGGCGATATAGCCCAGCACGAAGGTCGTCATCAGCGCGAGATAGGGCAGCAGCAGTGCGATCGGCGTGTGCACCCCTGCGATCGTGCCGACGAAGCCAAGTCCGCGCAACGCCGCCACGGCGCTGATCGCGCCCAGCAGCGACATGGTGCGACCCTGTCGCGTGGTACGCGGCGCGCCGAGATAGGCGTAGGTCAGCACGACGAAGGCGAGCGGGTAAAGCGGCGCCGTGATTCGGTCGTGAAATTCGGCGCGGACTTGCGCCGGCTCGTCGGCAAACGCGATGTCTGTCCGCGAGCCACCATAGAGCTCCCAGAGGTAGCGTTCGCGTACCGAGTATTTCAAGCTCTGGTTGCCGTTCGAAAGCCAGGTCAAGTCGAACCCATAGCTGTTGAACGTCACCAGCGCAGGATCGCGCTGCCCGGTCTCATGACGCTGCACGCTGCCGTTCTCCAGCACGAGAAAGGCGCCGCGCTCGTTTTTCACGATCTCGCCTTGCTCGGCCAGAATGGTCGCCCGCTCCTTGGGGTCGCGCTGGTCGTCGATCAAGATGCCGAGCAACTGTCCGTTGGGGCGCCGCTCGCGAATGTGCAGCGCGACCCGCTGTTCCAATTGGATGAAACGACCGGGCTGCACGATGTTGGAGACAAGATCGGCGCGAACTTCGGTTGCCCAGCGCCGTAGCTCGCGTAGCCCCCAGGGCGAGACATAGATGCTGATCGCGGCAACGAGCAGCGAGACGACGAGCCCGGCGGCGAGGAACGGGCGGAATAGAACCCAGGGCGGCATCCCGGCCGCATTCATCACGATCAGTTCGGAATCGTTGCCGAGCTTGTTGAGCACGTGTGCAACCGCGATCATCAGCGCGATCGGCGCGATGATCAGCACGAGCAGCGGAATGATGAGGCCGGTGATGCCGATGAATACGAAGATGCTCTGGCCCTGATTCGTCATCAGGTCGATGTCGCGCAGCGCCTGGGTGATCCACATGAGCGCGGTCACGCTGGCGCAAATGACCAGGAACGCACCAAGCGTGGTGCGAAGAATATATCGGCCGATGGACCCCATCGATTTGCGCGTCCCCGCTCGCGACGAAGCCTCGGTGCGTCGGACCCCCTATGCCCGCCGCAGTGCACCGATGCTAATCGAAGCCCTTTTTTACCCCGTATTTGATCCGGCAACAAAGTGGCTTGGCCAAGGCAAAGCCTTTGACTATGCACAACAAAACGTTAATCGGCGCCGTGTGTCTCTCGGCGGCCACAGGGGGTTGCCGGTCCCGCCCCGTCGACGGCGCCGAAGATCCCTTTTGGGATAAGTGGTCTGGGACCAGGTTTTAACCTTATGAACTCGGTCGCCGCCGGGGGGCGGATGGCGTCACGGTGCCGCGTGCCTTAGTGGAGGCGGGGAAAACGCGTCAGTTCCGGCCCCTTCCCCGCACACCGGACCAGGATTATTGCGGAATCGGCACAGGCTTGATCGCCTCCGCAAAACCGGGTTCCACTTTTGGGACGCGCGCTGCGTGCCACTCGAGAGGAGACGAGCCTTATGCCTGGCCGCCTGGAGCTTGAATTTGCCCCCCTCGGCACGCCCGCCAAAGGCGTTCTTGTCCTGTTCTGCGAAGACGAGCTCAAATTCGGTTCGGCGGCGCGGCGCGCGCTCGCTCCAACCGGCGACTTGGTTCAGCGAGCGGCGGGTGCCGACCGATTCAAGGGCAAGAACGGCTCGGCGCTCGACCTCGTCGCGCCAGCGGGGCTTGAGGTGCCGCGCCTCCTCATCGTCGGCGTCGGCAAGGCGCGCGATCTCAAGGCGCGCGACTTCGTCAAATTGGGCGGCGCCGCCATGGGCAGAATTCCCGCGGGCGCGAGCGATGTCACGCTCGTCGCCGATCTGCCCGACGGCGCCTTCAAGCCGGAGCGCGCCGCCGACATGGCGCTCGGGGCGCAACTGCGCGGCTACACCTTCGAGCGCTACAAGACCAAACGCAAGGACGAGGAGGAGAGACCCGCAAAGGTGAAGGTCAAGATCGCGGTCGCGCGCGTGGCGGCTGCGGAGAAGGCGTTTGCACCCCGCGCCGCGGTCGCGGGGGGCGTGGCCATTGCGCGCGATCTCGTCAACGAGCCCGCCAACGTGCTCTACCCGGAAGAATTCGCGCGGCGCGCCGGCGGGCTGAAGAAGCTCGGTGTCGCCGTCGACGTGCTCGACATCAAGGAGATGAAGAAACTCGGAATGAACGCGCTGCTCGGCGTCGGGCAGGGCTCCCAACACGAGAGCCGCACGGTCATCATGCGTTGGAACGGCGGCAAGCGCGGCGCCGCGCCGCTCGCCTTCGTCGGGAAGGGCGTCTGTTTCGATACCGGCGGTATTTCGATCAAGCCCGCGGGCAACATGGAGGATATGAAAGGCGACATGGCGGGGGCCGCCTGCGTCGTCGGCCTCATGCATGCGCTTGCTGGGCGCAAGGCGAAAGTCAATGCGGTCGGCGCGATCGGCCTGGTGGAGAACATGCCCGACGGCAGGGCGCAGCGCCCGGGGGATATCGTCACCACCATGTCGGGACAGACGATCGAGATCATCAACACCGATGCCGAGGGCCGGCTGGTGCTCTCCGACCTGCTGCACTACGTAAACAAGCGTTTCAAACCGAAGTTCATGATCGACCTTGCGACTTTAACCGGCGCGATCATCGTCGCGCTCGGGCAGGAATACGCGGGTTTGTTTGCCAATGACGATAAGCTGGCCGAGCGGCTGGTTGAGGTCGGCAATGAGATCGGCGAGCGGGTCTGGCGTATGCCGCTTGGACCGGAATACGACAAGATGATCGATTCGAAGTTCGCCGACATGAAGAATACCGGCGGCCGGTACGGCGGCGCCATCACGGCCGCGCAACTGCTGCAGCGCTTCGTCGACAAGACGCCGTGGGCGCATCTCGACATTGCCGGGACGGCCATGGGCTCGCCGCAAACCGACATCAACCGGAGCTGGGGGTCAGGCTACGGCGTGCGGTTGTTGGATGGACTCATTGCCGAATATTACGAGAAGTAGCGCCTGATCCCGATCGCGGCGCCGTCGTGGATAACGCGTGACGATGGCGCGCTCATCATGACCGAAATCCTGATCTATCAGCTGCAACGCCAACCTCTCGAGCGCGTGCTTCCCGCGCTGATCGAAAAATCGCTCGAGCGCGGCTGGCGCGTGATCGTGCAGGCAGCCTCCGAGGAGCGAGTCGAAGCGCTCGATGCGCACTTGTGGACGTTTCGCGACGACAGCTTCCTCCCGCACGGTACCTGGCGGGAGGCCGAGGCGAGCGAGCAACCCGTTCTGCTCACGCTCGGAGGCGATAACCCGAACGGCGCGGCCGTGCGCTTTCTCATCGATGGCGTACCCATGCCGGCGGACACCGAGAGCTACCAACGGATCGTGCTGCTCGTGGACGGAGACGATGCCGAAGCGGTAGCCGCCGCCCGCGCACACTGGAGCGAAGGCAAGGCCAAAGGCTTGGACGTCACGTATTGGCGGCCGGACGAGGAGGGGCGCTGGCAGCGCTTGCCGTGAGCTGGGCCGAAGTCGCCGCTGCCGAAGCTACGAGAATCGCTCGGGAATGTGCCCGCATCGGCGGTGCGCCGCTATTGTGGCTTTTGCACAAACGTGTTGGAATATCGCGGCCGCGAGCCGGCCGAGGAAGCGAGCCATGTCCCTGCTGATCGTCTATGTCGGGTTGGTGATCATGGGCGACCTCATTGCCTATTTCGTCGGGCTCGTGATTGAACGGACCGTGCCGGCAGCGAGTCTGCCCGTGTTTCTGGCGATGTATTTTCTGTTCCTCTGGGTTTCCTGGGTGATCGCGGTCCGCATCACGCAGCCGCGGGTACGGCCGCAATAGGTATTGCGCGGCGTTGCCGCCCCGCGCGCCTTCGCTCTATAAGGAGGACAGGCTTTGCCTCAACTTCTCGCGTCAGCAAGCGAAAACAGCCATTGATCAAACCGATCATGCTGACGCAAATTCTCGCCCGCTGGCGCGTCGGTCGAGACCGGTAGGCGGGACCAAGGCCGTTGCGATGCAAACAGTGAATCAAATTCGGTTGCGCATGATTGCCGTGGCGGCGTTCTGCTGCGCCCTGGCCGCATGCTCGTCCGATCTCGGTCTCAACAATCTCACGCTCGTTCCGAAGCCCGAAACTTTGCTGCGGAAGCCCGATTGGGCGACCTTCTCGGGCAGCAAGAACGAGTTTGCGCTGCGCCCGGTAACGGCGGCTGATCTCGTCAACGCTGCCGGTCAGTGCGCCGGCGAAGGTGAGCAAGCCGGGAGCGACCCCACGACAGGGGGGGCGGCGCCCGTTGCCGGCGGCATCGCATTGCAGATGACGGAGTGCGATGTGGTGCGGCGCGCAGGTGTCGCGGACAAGATCGATTTTGCTTCCGATGAGCGCGGCGAGCGCATCGTGACGCTCACCTATCTGCGCGGACCGTTGCCGGGGATCTACCGTTTTGCCGGCGGGCGGTTGGTCTCGATCGACCGCGCCCCGGCGCCGCCGCCCGCGCCGGCAAAATCGCAGAAGGCGCCGGCAAAGAAACCAACCGGCACGTGATCCGGCCCCGCAGGGCGAGGCGCCAGCTGGGTGGGTCGTCGTTTTTTTCCGATTGCTGGTCTGCGTATTACGCGAGCTTGCTGCCGGATTGCGCATCCACGCCGCAATCGCCAATGTTGCATCCGCTCGCGTGAGGGCGGCCGATAGAATGGAGGCTCAGCATGTGCGTTGCCGGATGTCAGGAAGCGGTGTGGGACGCGGTTTCGCGGCGGCGCTTCTTCAAGGGGGCGATCGCCGCGTCCGTCGCCGTCACGGCAGCGGCGCCGCAGATCGCCGGCGCGGCGCCCGCCCGCAGCTTCACATCACCGATCGATCTCACTCATACCATGTCGGCCGAGTTTCCCACCTTTTTCGGCGTGCCCGGAATTGAGATGGAGAAGAAATTCGACCTCAAGAAGGATGGCTTCAATCTCTATTGGTGGCGACTCATCGAACACGCGGGCACGCACTTGGACGCGCCGATCCACTTCTCGGAATCCGGTGCCACCGTCGAAAAAATTGCAGCGGACACGCTGGTCGCGCCGCTCGCGGTAATCGATGTGGCGGCGAAAGCGGCGCAGAATCCCGACTACTTGCTCAGCCGCGAGGATCTTGCGAACTGGGAGCGGAAGTACCGCCGGCTCCCGGACAATTGCTGCGTAGCGATGCAGTCCGGCTGGGCGCAGCACGTGGGCGACGCGGCCAAATTCACCGGCAAGGATTCCTCGGGCGTATTTCACTTTCCCGGTGTCGGTCCGGAAGCGGCCGAGTGGCTGATGAAGGAGCGCAAGGTGGTGGGCTTGGCGGTCGACACGCTATCGCTAGACCATGGTCCTTCGAAGGATTTCAAAGTTCATCGCGCTTGGTTGCCGTCGGGCCGCTGGGGCCTGGAAAATGTCGCCAATCTCGACAAGGTGCCGGCCGCGGGCGCCACGCTGGTGGTCGGTTTGGCGAAGGTCAAGGACGCAACCGGCGCCCCCGCGCGCCTCATCGCCCTCGCATAGAAAGGCTCAATGCCAAAGCAAACCTGCTTCGGGCCGAAGGCGATTGCTTTCCCACGCGAACAGCCCCGGTTTCGCGCGGCGAGACCGGGGCTTCTGCGTCGAGTTCGAGTAGATCAGTAGCAGACGTACACCTTGCCGACGCCCGGGATCCACCGCCAGCAGCTCGGTGCGATCACGACGATGCCGCCGAAGCCGCCGCCCCAATAGCCATGACCGCCGTGCCCGTGATAGCCGCCGCCCATTCCACCACCTTTGCCGCCTCCGCCGGCGGCGGCTTGGGTCGGGATGAGCGCAGCGGCGCCGATGGCGGCGAGAGTGGCCGCAGCGAAAATCGTCTTGCGGATCATGGGTCTTCTCCTTGTTTATGGGGATGTGCTCGCACATCCTGCCAGTCAGTCGGGCGAACGATCCGCGGGGTTCAATGGCGCAGCGCCAAAAGCGCCGCTCGCGCGCTGCCGGCACGCCGGGATCGGCGCCCAGGCCGTTGCCATGCGGCGGGAGTGGTGCCTTGCCGCGCTACCGCACGCTCGCTATAAGCCGCCGCAGTCGTCGCGCCTCTTTTCCTGAAGAACAAATGCAATGCCGATCGAGCGTACCTTTTCGATCATCAAGCCCGATGCCACCGGCCGCAATTTGACCGGAGCGATCAACGATATGATCGAGCGCGCCGGTTTGCGCATCGTGGCGCAGAAGCGCGCCCGCATCAGCCGGGAGCAGGCGGAAAAATTCTACGCGGTGCATCGCGAACGGCCGTTTTTCCGCGAGCTTGTCGATTTCATGATCTCCGGGCCGGTGGTCGTGCAAGTGCTCGAAGGTGAAAACGCCATTGCGAGGTATCGAGAAGTCATGGGCGCGACCGATCCCGCCAAGGCGGCTGCGGGCACGATCCGCAAGGTCCACGCGAAATCAATCAGCGAGAATTCGGTGCACGGTTCGGATGCGCCCGACACGGCGCAGCAGGAAATCGCGCAGTTCTTTTCGGGAAACGAAATCGTCGGGTGAAGGCGTTCCGTCCGGCGTGACCTTTCGCCGCCCTCGGTTGTTGCGCTGGGCGAGGAACACCCCAAGCAGATCGAACGAACAGGTACACACAGGGGACACCGGTGGACGTTGTATTACAACACATGACGCATGGCCCGTTCTGGACCGGTGTGCTTCAGATCATCCTTCTCAACATTATCCTCTCCGGGGACAACGCCGTTGTCATTGCGATGGCTTGTCTCACCCTACCTCCGAAGCAGCGGGCCTGGGGCATGATCCTCGGTTCCGGCATGGCAGTGCTCCTGCGTATCATTTTGACGTTCGTAATCTCCGAGGCAATGGAGTTTGCATACGTAACGCTCGTCGGCGGCGCGCTCCTCTTTTACGTTGCAATCAAGCTCGTTACCGAGGACGCCGACAGCGACGACGAGGGCGTCGAGCGCGCACACACCCTCTGGCGTGCAATGATTATCGTCGCCATCGCCGACATCGTCATGAGTCTGGATAATGTGCTCGCGATTGCCGGATCGGCCAAGAATGCCGCGGCCCAGGTAGATCTCGCGCATTCCACGGCGATTAAGTCCACGCTGATCATCTTCGGCTTGGCCACCAGCATTCCATTAATCATCGCCGGCAGCGGGATCCTTATGCTGCTTTTGGAGCGTTACAGAGTCCTGGTCTGGGGCGGCGGCGCGCTTCTCGGGTGGGTTGCGGGCGAGCTTATGGCCTCCGATTCGGTATTGGGTGACTGGTTCAGTGAGCCTGTGCAGCACCAACTGCATATCTGGGGCGGTCCGGTCGGCGGAATTATTGTGCTCGGCACCGGTTACATCCTAGTCGGCAGGCATCGCCGGTTGATACTCGACGAAATTCTCGCAGGCGTCGCGCTGCTGATCTGGATTCTCGTCGACAGGGTGAATGATACATTGTTCGGCGGCGCCCACCCCGATCTCGTAAGGATATGGACCGTTCGCGGCGCCGCCTTCGCGCTGATGATCGTCGGCTATGCCGTTGCTCGAAGGCAGTGGCACATCGAGCACAAAGAAGTCTGAGGGCCGCATCTACGCGCGGTCCACTGACGACCAGGACTGCGCCGGCGTGCTATTGCTCCTTGCGACCGGTTAGAGCTCCCAACCGAGCTTGCGGTCGAGTGAATAGGGGCCGCCGCCGCGCAGAGCGATGGCGAAGAGGATCAGCCCCCAGAACAGCGGATATTCCCATCCACCCCTCGACCAGGCGAAGCCTTGCGGCCAGTGCGCCACGAACGTGATGACCGCGAACTCGATGGCTGCCGCAGCCGCGATGAAGCGCGTGAATAGCCCGAGGATGATCAGCACCGCGCCGATCGTCTCGATGAAGAACACCACATATGCAGCGATCATGGCGGGCTCGATTCCGCGGCGCGCCATGCTGCCGGTGGCAAAGGCCCCGATGGTCGCGGCAAAGCCCTGCTGCGCCATGGGCATCAGCTTCATGATGCCGTGGACCAGCAGCATTCCGCCCGCCGTGAGGCGCACGACGAGCCAGCCGAGGTCCCGGGCATGCCAATAAAACGAGGATACGGGTGAGATGATCGGCTTCGGTTCGCCTGCCGGCAGGGTGCGTGGGTCTGACGTCAGAGTGCTCATGCGGTTTCCCCCAGTTTGGTATTCAAGCTTCCTATGGATCATAACACACAAGAGGGCGGCGAATTTCCGCGCGATTTCGCGATAATGCCGCCTGGATGCTCTGCCTGATGAATCGTTCGTGCGAGGCGGGGCCAATCGAGAGGAGTTGCCTTCTCACTCTCGCATGCAGGCGAGGTCGTCGGGGGCGCCAGTGCGCCTCGGAAGCCTTGCTAAGGCCGCATTTTTCGTCTTTTTTTTGTGCGCAATTCGGATTTTGGCCGCTCCGGCCGCTGCGTGCCGATCGGCCGCATTCGTTTCGGATCTTCCCAAAACCCGGGTTGTGGCGCGGTGCGCAGCGATGCGGTCGTGCTTCGCTCACTCGAGACTTCACAGACTAGGAGACAGACGATGCAAAAGGGCACCGTCAAATGGTTCAACCCAACTAAAGGCTACGGGTTCATTCGGCCTTCAAGCGGAGACAAGGACGTATTCGTCCACATCTCGGCGGTCGAGCGTGCCGGTCTGAGCACGCTCAACGAGGGTCAGACTGTCGAATACGAGCTCGTGACCAATCGCGGCAAGACATCGGCCGAGAATCTCAAGGTGTCTTGACGTGGCGGGAAGGCCGGTGCTCCGGCCACGAGTTTTCCCGTAGCCCCCGGCCATGCGCCGGGGGTTTGTTTTGGTGGGACGCAACACTCGGCAGACGCGCGACCCCAGGGAAAACTAACGCCCTATTCTCTTCCACCCGTCCCAGCTTGGCGCCGCTCCGCCTCGGGAACCAGCAACGCGCCTTGCGCCGGATGCGCGCCCTCGACCAGGCAGCGGCCGCCCAGGATCTTGACGCGTCCTTCCGCCACGAGCCTAAGCGCCAGCGGATAAATTCGATGCTCGACCTCGAGCACGCGGGCAGCAAGCGTTTCGGCGCTGTCGTCGTCGCGCACCGGCACCGCCGCTTGCGCAATGATGGGACCGGCATCCGTCTCGGGTACGACGAAGTGAACGGTGGCGCCCGATATCTTCACGCCGGCCTTGAGTGCTTGCCCGTGCGGATCGAGACCTGGAAACGAAGGCAAGAGGCTGGGGTGGATGTTGAGCATGCGGCCCTGCCAATGCAGCACGAACTGCGGCGTCAACAGCCGCATGAAACCGCCGAGACAAACGAGCTCCACGCCATGCGCATCGAGCACCGCCTGGAGCGTACGCTCGAAGCCGGCACGATCTTTGCCATGCGGGCGATGGTCGACCAGGGCCGTGGGAATTGCCTGCGCCTGCGCGCGCGCCAGCCCCGGCGCGTCCGGCTGGTTCGAGACCACGACAGCGATCTCGGCGGGATAGGTGTGCTCCTTCGCCGCCTCGATCAGCGAGGCCATGTTGGAGCCGCGGCCGGAGATCAGCACCGCGACGCGCTTCTTGGCCATGCGCTCACCAGCAACGATCGAGGTCGTCCGCGACTAGCAGGCATCGGCAGCTATCCGCAGCAGGTTGATTTGTTCGACCGTCGGTCGTCCCCTCGACACCGGTGCTCGAAATGATGGAGTCGCGAGCCGACGGCCGCGCGTTCGCTCGCGTTTGGGTACTTGGGAATCCGCGCCTGTGCAATGGCTTGATCGCGGCTATACTGACCCGCGCATGGCCGCATGACGACGGGTGGTGGTGATGATGGGGCTCGCGGCCGAGCCGGGGCGCCGATTTGAGCATTCCGAATCTCATTACGCTGGGCCGCATCCTGTTGGTGCCGGTCGTGGTCTGGGCGATCACGGCCGGCGAGATGCGCATCGCCTTCGTGCTGTTTCTCGCCGCCGGGATCA
>VAZM01000188.1 GCA_005883135.1 Alphaproteobacteria bacterium | reverse complement strand
GGGTTGGTACGCAGGGCCGCCAGATTTAGTGTTGGGCCGTGTTGGCGGCCGTTGGGCTACATTGGGGGTTTAGCAAACCGCCGCCTTCAGCCACTCGGCCACGTCTCCGGCGATGAAACTTCCGTATCGGCCACCTCGGCACCGGTCAAGCAGGCGCCGCTGCGAACTCGCAACCGGCGGGTCCCCGAAAGAGACCGAAGCCAGTTTTGATGAAATGGCCTTCGCGGCCCGCCTCGCAAGTCAGCGCGCGCGCTGATTGAACAGAACCGCGCGCACATTCGGATCCTTCATGTCGACGTGAAAAGCCGCATCGACCTTGACGGCCAAGCCGCGCTTGACCGGCGGGCGCGCCAGCACGGTCGCGAGCCAGCGCCTGACGTTTGCAAAGGCGCTCAGGTCGTGGCCGTGGCGCTCGGCTCGGCTTGCCCAGCCGATGCAAGCGATATCGGCGATTGAATACTTGCCGGCGAGGAACTCTCGGTCCTGAAGCCGCCGGTTCATCACGCCGTAGATCCGGTTCATCTCGTTGCCGAAGCGCTCGATCGCGTATGGCAGCCGCTCGGCCGCATAGTTGCGGAAGTGGTTTGCCTCGCCGGCCTTGGGGCCGAGATTGGCCATCTGCCAGAACAGCCATTGCTCCACGTCGACGCGAGTGCGTTCGTCCTTGGGATAGAATTTTCCGGTCTTGCGGCCCAGGTATTGCAAAATAGCGCCGGACTCGAAGATCGAGATCCGCTTGCCGCCCGGACCATCGTGATCGACGATCGCCGGCATGCGGTTGTTGGGAGAGATGGCCAGGAACTGCGGCTTGAACTGATCGCCCTTGGGAATGTTGACCGGGATCATGCTGTAAGGAAGCCCGCACTCCTCGAGCATGATGGTGATCTTCCAGCCGTTGGGCGTCGGCCAGTAATAGAGGTCGATCGGTTTCTTACCGCCCGCGCGCGCCGCCACCCTGGTCGGTCGCGACGACGATCGTTCCTTACGCGGAGATTTCTTGCGGGTGGACGTCGCGGCGGTGCGGACCATGGGCTCTCTCGCAAAACGAGGATGCGACCGGCTTTAAGTCCGCAGCCGCCAGACCGCAACCCATCGAGCGCCGATATTTGTCAAGGAGTGCGGCGGGCCGCAGGTTTGCACGCGCTTCGGGCAGCGCGGCGCGCGCCAAAAAAATACCGAGGGCGTCGGCGAGAGCCAGGGCTACGAGTCCAGCAGCGGAGTTGTGCTGCGGCGAGGTGCGGAGGTGCTCCGCCGCCTCTTCTTCATCAGCCCCAGAACTGAGATTGATGAAGCTCGAGCCCCTGTCTCGCCGACGCCCTCAGGCGTCGACTGGGCCGGCAACGTCGAACGCGATGCTCACCGCAGTTCGACTCGCGCCGGCCCGTTTGACGCAGTCATCGACGTCGTTCGAAGTCGAAGACTGATGCGCGGCGCGCGCTTACTTCTTCTTCCGGCGCTTGGTCTTCTTCGCGCCCTTTTTCGCTGCCTTCGCCGTCTTCCTTCGCTTCTTCGCCATGCTGCCCTCCTAGCCATGAGTGAGTGGCGATGTCGTTCAGTGCCCGCGGGGATCGCGCGCACTGCATTGGCATTACTACAGCGCGGTAAAAAAACCAGCGTTTTTGCGCGAAGAAGCGCCAGCGAGCGCGCAGCGACACCACATCTTGCGTCTCGAAAAGCGCAGGCGGGGCGCACGACAACGTGCACGGCACGAGTGCGCAACGATGCGCGCGATATTTTTTCGATCGCGTAGAAATACCGATGGCGCAAGGGTTTTCGCGCTGTTCTGTTTTTCCGGCGATTGCAGCGAGCAAGGCGAACGCGCAACACGCGTGCGCCTGCAGAAGCCCTCGCAACCGCGTGTTAAGCATACCGAGCGGCTTGTGCAAAAAATCTTCTGTCGACGGCCCGGTAAACCTGCTTGCAAGCACCCGATCAGGCTCGAATCGAGCGAATCGGCCCGCAAGTGATTCGCTGAAAAGCACGGAGAGCGGATGCGACGCGGGGGTGAGCGCGCAAATTCCGTATCGCTGTTTCTCGTCCGGCCGTCGAATGCTCGCTCTCGATTTCAGAGTCCGAGCTTGGTTCTGAGCAGCTCATTCACCGCCTTCGGGTTGGCCTTGCCGTCCGTCGCCTTCATCACCTGACCGACGAACCAACCGATCAGCGCTGGCTTCGCTCGAGCTTGCTCCGCCTTGTCCGGGTTTTTGGCAATCAGCTCCTCGACGAGTGGCTCGATCGCGGAGAGGTCGCTCACCTGCTGCATGCCGCGCGCCTGCACGATGGCGCGCGGATCGCCGCCTTCGCGCCAACAAATCTCGAACAAATCCTTGGCAATCTTTCCGGAAATCGTGCCGGCGGCGATCAGGTCGAGGATCACGCCGAGCTGCGACGCCGACACCGGCGCGGTGGCGATGTCCTTGCCCTCCTTGTTGAGTCGACCCGCGAGGTCATTGATCACCCAATTGGCGGCAGCTTTCGCATCGCGGCCCTTCGCGACTGCTTCGAAGAAGTCGGCAATCTCCCGCTCCGCCACCAGAACGCCGGCGTCGTATCCAGAGAGGCCGTACTCGCGGGTGAAGCGTGCCTTCTTCTCGTCCGGCAATTCTGGAAGATGCGTCTGTAGATCATCGACGAAAGCGGCCGTGAGCTCTAGCGGCAGAAGGTCGGGGTCGGGAAAATAGCGATAGTCGTGCGCCTCCTCCTTGTTGCGCATGGAGCGCGTCTCGCCCCTGTTCGGGTCGAACAACCGCGTCTCCTGCTCGATCGCGCCGCCGTCCTCCAGAATTTCGATCTGGCGCCGGGCCTCGTGATCGACCGCCTGGCCGATGAAACGGATCGAATTGAGGTTCTTGATCTCGCAGCGCGTGCCGAGCGGCGCACCGGGTTTTCGCACCGACACGTTCACATCGGCGCGCAAGTTGCCCTTCTCCATGTCGCCGTCGCAAGTGCCGAGATAGCGCAGGATGGCGCGCAGCTTCGCGATGAAGGCCTTGGCTTCCTCGGAAGAGCGCATGTCCGGCTTCGATACGATCTCCATCAGCGCCACGCCCGCGCGATTGAGATCGACCAGCGACATGGTGGAATGCCGGTCGTGCAGCGACTTTCCCGCGTCTTGCTCGAGATGCAGACGCTCGATCCCCACCGTGGCGGTCTCCCCGTCCGGCAAGTCGACGATGACCTCGCCCTCACCCACCAGCGGCGATTTGTACTGGCTGATCTGATAACCCTGCGGCAGATCGGGATAAAAGTAGTTCTTGCGGTCGAACACGGATTTGAAATTGATGCGCGCCTTGAGCCCGAGCCCGGTGCGCACCGCCTGCTTGATGCAATCCTCGTTGATGACCGGCAGCATGCCCGGCATGGCGGCATCGACGAGCGATACCTGCGAATTAGGTTCGCCGCCGAATGCGGTCGCGGCGCCCGAAAACAGTTTCGATTGTGAGGTCACCTGAGCATGGACCTCCATGCCGATGACGACCTCCCAGTCGCCGCTTGCGCCCTTGATGAGTTTGGACGGCATCAGCGCAGCACTCCTCGACGCACACCCGCAGCGCGCCGCGCCGCTGCACCGCGCTTGTTAGACGCTTCGGCGAGGCGCCACAAGGCTGCCGCAATTTCCAGCGGCTCCGTGCGCAGGAACCGTCAACCGGCACAGGCGTTGGGCTTACGTCCGAATGACCGGAGTTCGGTGATGAACGACAACAGGGCACGCAATGGGGCGCTTGGCGCCATCCTCGGCGCTTTGATTGCCATCGCCTTTGCCATATTCCTGCTCAATGGCGGGGAGCACGTGGGCAAAAAGACCGTCAATAGCGATGCCGATCTTCCCCCGATCGCGGAGGGGAAGGGCAAATAGCCAATCCGCCCGCGGCAACCACGGGTATGCGACCTTTCGCAGCACGAGGGCCGTTGTGGCACGTGGCGCGCGGCAGTAGCCTCTCCTGAACAAATCAAGTCGCGTGGATAAAGCGCGCGCGCCTTCGCTCGGCTCACGAAGCGAGGGTCCGGGAGGACGAGCCGATGCTCACGCGCCGCCGTTTCGCCGGGCTTGTTGCCGCTTCGGCGCTCAGCGGCGCGTTCGCGCGATCGACCGCCGCAGGAGGATGGCCCGAGCGGCACGTGCGCATCATCGTTCCATTCGTGCCCGGAGGCGCGACCGACGTCATCGCTCGCATCTTGGGCAACCGGCTCTCACAAGCGTGGGGTCAGCAGGTGGTGGTGGAGAACCGCGGCGGCGGCGGGGCCAATATCGGCGCTCAGGCCGCCGCCCAATCCGATCCCGACGGCTACACGCTCTACATCACCTCGGTGCCGCACGCGACCAACCGCTTTCTCTATTCTTCGCTCAATTACGATCCCGTCGCCGATTTCGCGCCGGTCACACTCATCTGTACGCAATCGAATATCATGGTGGTGCCCAATTCCTCGCCGGCGAAGTCGGTGCTCGAGTTCATCGCTTATGCCAAGGCCAACCCCGGCAAGATCAGCTACGGTTCCGGCGGAATCGGCACCTCGGTGCATCTCTCCGGCGAGCTGTTCAAACGGATGGCCGGGATCGAGATGACGCATGTGCCCTATCGCGGCGCGGCCCCGGCATTGCAGGATGTCATTGCGAGCCGCCTTGACGTCATTTTCGACAACATTACGGCGAGCTTGCCGCAAGTGAAGAACGGGGCTGTGCGCGGATTGGCGGTGACCGCCGCAAGGCGCGTGCCAGCGGCGGCGGAGCTGCCGACCATTGCGGAAGCCGGCGTCCCCGGGTTCGACGTTTCGACTTGGTTTGCCTTGTTCGTGCCGGCCAAGACGCCGCACGACATCATCGGCAGGATCAACGCGGACGCAGTCGCGGCGCTCGGCCATCCCATCGTGAAGGAGCGGCTGGAGCAGTTCGGCGCCACCCTGGTCGGTTCGACGCCGCAGGAGCTTGCTGCGTTTCTCAAGGCCGAAATGGATAAATGGGGTCCCGTCATCCGCGAAGCGAAGATCAAGGTCGACGAGTGATATCCCAGGCAAGCGCTGCGATGCTCGATCGCCGCTGCCTCATCGGGTTGGCGGCTGCGGCCGTGCTCGCGCCCGTCCTCGGTGTACGCACCGCCGCGGCGCAAGATTCTTCCGCAGAGCGTTGGCCGAGCCGTTTCGTCAGACTGGTCGTGCCGTTCCCGCCGGGAGGAGGGACCGACGCCATCGCGCGCGTGGTGGCCGCCAAGCTGTCGGAGATCTGGGGGCAGCAGGTGGTGGTCGAGAACCGCGGCGGCGGCGCGACGAACATCGGCACCGAGTCGGTCGTGCGCGCGGATGCGGACGGCTACACGATATTGCTGCAATCGATGCCGCTTGCGGTGAACCGGTTCCTGTTTCCCTCGCTCAACTACGATGCGATCACCGATCTCGCGCCCGTGTCGCTTCTCTGTCAGTACGCCAATATCATGGCGGTGCCGGTGAGTTCGCCCGCCCATTCGGTCGCCGACTTCATCGCCTACGCCAAGGCCCACCCCGGGAAGGTCACCTTCGCCTCGTCCGGTCACGGCACCTCGGTGCATCTCTCCGGCGAGCTGTTCAAACGCATGGCCGGAATCGAGATGCTGCACGTGCCGTATCGCGGCGCAGGACCTGCGCTCAACGATCTGCTGCCCGGGCGGGTCGACGTCATGTTCAACAATATCGGCGCCGTGCTGCCGCTCATTCAGGGCGGCAAGCTGCGCGGCCTCGCGGTGACGACAGCCAAGCGCACGCCGGCAGTCCCGAACTTGCCGCCGATCGCCGAGGCCGGTGTTCCCGGGTTTGACGTGTCCTCCTGGTATGCACTCTTTGCACCGGCAAGGACGCCACCGGAGATCATCGGCAAAATGCATGCCGACACGGTGGCCGCGCTCACCGATCCGGCAACCACGGAGCGGCTCGAGCAGCTCGGCGTGGTGGTGGTGGGCGCGAGCCCGGCGGAGCTCGCGGCCTTTCTCAAGGCAGAGATGGACAAATGGGCACCGGTCATCAAGGAAGCCGGCATCACGATCCGCGAATGAGACTGCGTGAAGGCCTTGACCAAAGGACGGCCGCGCAGATCCGCCAAGGGATTTCACGCGCCGCGGCTTTGACGTTCGCTGCAGCGCTCGCGCTTCTCGGGCCGAGCGCGTTCGCCCAGACCTCGACGGAGATTTGGCCAAGCCGCTTCGTTCGCCTGATCGTGCCGTTTCCGGCGGGCGGAGGAGCCGACGCGATCGCCCGCATCCTGTCGGCCCGGCTCGCTGCAACGTGGGGCCAGCAGGTGGTGATTGAGAACCGAGGAGGAGCCAGCGGGAATATCGCGGCCGAGGCTGCGGCGCGCTCCGCTGCGGATGGGTACACGATTTTCCTGGCGGGAGATTTCCAAGCGGTCAACTTATTCCTCTATCCGAAACTCAGCTACGACCCGGTCGCCGACTTCCTACCGGTTACCCTCGTCGTGCAATATCCCAGGGGCGATGGTCGTGCCGAGCTCTTCGCCGGCGCGTTCGGTCGCGGAGTTCATCGCCCACGCCAAGGCGAACAACGGCAAACTCACCTTCGCAACTCCAGGCCACGGCACGTCGCCCCACCTTGCCGGCGAGCTGTTCAAGCGCGCGGCCGGTATTGGCATGACGACCGTGCCCTATCGCGGCGCGGCGCCCGCGATCCACGATGTCATCGCCGGACGGGTCGATGTTTTCTTCAACAATATCGCCCCGCTCGTGTCGCTCATGCAGCAAAATCAAGTGCGCGCGCTTGCGGTAACGACCGCCAAACGAACCCCGGCGGCGCCGGAGGTGCCCACGCTGGAGGAGAGCGGCCTGCCCGGGTTCGATGTCGCGGGGTGGTACGCCTTCTTCGTGCCGGCCAATACGCCGGCGACGATCGTGCGGAAAATCCACGCCGACACCGCTGACGCACTGGCCGATCCCGCGATCAGGGGCCGTCTGGTAGAACTTGGCTTGTTCGTGGTCGGCTCGACGCCAGCCGAGCTCGGACGATTTCTCAAATCGGAAATGGAGAAATGGGGTCCGCTGATTAAGGATGCAGGCATCAGCATTCGCGAATGATGAGCCCACCGGGCCGTACGCTATGAGCGAGCGTGACGACCGAACGGACGCCACTTCGATGCCCCCGAAAGCGCGATGGCATCACTCGGTCAAGGCTGCCTCTGCAATAAAATTTCGGCGATCGCGTCCCACTCCGCGACGAACGGCTTGCTCGGCAGCGGCCGTTGCGCGCGGTTGTACCAATAGCGCGCATTGTCGAGATCGCCCTCGACGCGGTGCAAATAGGCATGAACCCATGCGCAATCCTTGCCACCCTCGTCCATGACGACGTTGTGTGCTTTGTCCCATTTGTCCTTGCCCGCCCACCACAGCGCTACGAGCGCCGGCGCGAGCCCGGCCGGCGGCTTGGCATGGGCGAGAGAATTCTTGAACTGGGACAGATCCATCGCGGGCAATCCCACCGAAGACAATTACCACCATCGCTGCGGCGAAAAGCGCCCCGCGGCTTGCTCCATCACGTGGGCGAGCGAGAACAGCGTCTCCTCGCCGAAGGGGCGACCGATGAGCTGAAGCCCGAGCGGCAAGCCCTCCGCCGACAGGCCGCCCGGAACGGAAATTCCTGGCAGGCCCGCAAGGTTCACCGGGACGGTGAACACGTCGTTGAGATACATCTCGACCGGATCGGCCCCGCCCTTCTCGCCGATGCCGAAAGCGGCCGACGGCGTCGCCGGCGCCAGGATCGAATCCACGCCGGAGGCAAAGACCTGCTCGAAATCGCGCTTGATCAGCGTGCGCACCTTCTGCGCGCGCAAGTAATAAGCGTCGTAATAGCCGGCCGAGAGCACGTAGGTCCCAATCATGATACGGCGGCGCACCTCCTTGCCGAAACCGACCGCGCGCGTGTTCTCGTACATGTCGGCGACGTCGCGCCCGGGAACGCGCAGGCCGTAGCGCACGCCGTCGTAGCGGGCGAGATTGGACGAGGCTTCCGCCGGCGCCACGATGTAGTAGGCCGGCAAGGCGTATTTGGTGTGCGGGAGCGACACCGAGACAATGTCGGCGCCGGCGGCCTCGAGCCATTGCGCGCCGCGCTCCCACAGGTTTTCTATTTCAGTCGCCATACCGTCGACGCGGTACTCCTTCGGAATGCCGATCTTCATCGCCTTGATCGATTTGCCGATAGCCGCCTCGTAGTCGGGAACGGGCCGATCGACCGATGTCGTGTCTTTGGCGTCGTGCCCCGCCATCGAGGTGAGCAGGATGGCGGCGTCGCGCACCGTGCGCGCGAGCGGCCCGGCCTGGTCGAGCGAGGACGCAAACGCCACGATGCCCCAGCGCGAGCAGCGCCCGTAGGTCGGCTTGATGCCGACGATGCCGGTGAAGGCCGCCGGCTGGCGGATGGACCCGCCCGTGTCGGTGCCGGTCGCGCCGAGGCACAGGCCCGCTGCCACCGCCGCGGCCGAGCCGCCCGATGAGCCGCCCGGCACGAGCGGCGTATTCGCTCCCTTGCGCCGCCACGGCGAGATGGTCGGCCCGAAGAACGAGGTCTCGTTCGACGAGCCCATGGCGAACTCGTCGTTGTTGAGCTTGCCCAGCATCACCGCGCCGTCGCGCCAAAGATGGGCGCTGACGGTCGACTCGTAGCTGGGCAGGAAATCGTCGAGGATGCGCGAGCCCGCCGTCGTGCGCACGTCCTTGGTGGCGAACATGTCCTTGACGCCGAGCGCAAGGCCTTCGAGCGGGCGCGCGTCACCCGCCTTGAGACGCGCATCGGCCGCTTGTGCCATCGCCCGTGCTCGATCCGGCGTCTCCAACAGGTAAGCATTGAGCGCGCGCGCCTCCTCCATGGCGGTAAGGTGCGCGTCGGCGAGCTCGGCGGCGGAGAACTCGCGCCGGCGAAGGCGGTCGCGCGCGTCCGCAAGCGTCAGAGACGTGAGATCGGTCATTCGTCCGGACTGGGCCTCGCTACGCCTGCCCGAGG
>VAZM01000555.1:3100-5312 GCA_005883135.1 Alphaproteobacteria bacterium | reverse complement strand
CGGTCAAATTTTTTATATGGGACATCGGTCTTCGAACTGGACGGAGCACATCTGAGCGTGTTCGAATCTCCCCGGTAAGTAGAGAACGGAACTACCACTCGGATGCCACAGGAGCTTCTGTTTGAGTTAAAGGACGCACGAGTTACTCCGCACATCGCCACGTTCGGAGGCACCTCGTATCAGATCGCGAACATCGGAAGTGTTCAAGTCGGGCGACGCAAAAGGTCTAATCCGTTAGCTGTCCTCATCTTTCTCCTTGGGCTTGGTATTCTTGCTGCTGCGATAGTGCAATCTCGCATGACGGGATTATCGGACGACTACTTTTCAATGGCTGTAACTGGGGTCGCGGTGATGTTCGCAGCGCTTCTCCTTCAACTCATCTGGCCTGGGCGCGTATATGTGCTGATTTTGAGAACATCCAGTGGCGATGTAGACGCCGTTACGTCACGCAACAAGGAGTTTGTTACCAATCTTCAGAAAGCTGTTGAACAGGCATTTGTCGTTCGCGCTAGGGAACCGTCTGTAAGTGAGGCTCGGTGAGGTGGCGACTGCCTGGCGAGGCCGGGCGCAATTTGGCACCACCAAAAGCCCTCGACAGGGAAGAGCAAATCCGAAGTCGAACTCGGCCATCTTGCCGGGCGCCTCGATGAGGAAGGGCCTTGGGATCAAATCTTGTCGGGCGGGGAGAAGCAGCATATGTCGCGTCTCAACACAAATCACTGGCAAGCCCGCTTCGGCGAGAACGCTGTAAAGCAACTGCGACCGGGTCCAGCTTCCAGCCCAACTCGCTTAAAGCGATAGATGGTGTTCGTCTCACTCGCCACCCTCGCTTCCCGCACGATCTTGCTCGCATCATCCACGATGCAGACGCTCGTCTCCTTGACCGACACATCCAGTCCAGCAAAATAGGCCATGCTGCGCTTCTCCTTCTGATGCTTGAGGCCGCATATGCGGACCTCGTTTCACCATCAGCCTGAAGCGCAGCACCCTAATTTTCAGCTATCCACAAGCTGGCAGGCCGATTACCCCATCTGTTGGGTCGCTATCGGTGAGCCCGCGTGGGAGGACGGATAATGCATTTTCGAGAAGAGCCGGTCACGCCAGTATATCGACATTGGATGTGCGAACAGGTCGGTTGCAATGGGGAACTGCTGTCCACTGGAGAGCATCACAAGATTCAGTACACGCTGGAAGCATCGCTGCGGCAAGTGCGGCCACGAAGATTGGGCGGATGCCACTTACCCGCGGGTCGCTTACCTCCCCATTGATGCCATCGAAGGTGATGACTCCTATATCTGAAAAGCTGGTTCGGAAGTACAGACGCCCAGAGCGACGTGGCCAAGTGGTGGACTCGTCGCAGCGTCCAACGCACGCGCATCAGTCGGCCCCATCCTGCTCGCTTTACCGCCGCGCTGTGGGAATGCAGAAGCGCTGGGTAGAAAGCATCGTCCTGCTTCAGAATCAGTGCCGCAATTCGAGCGTGATGACGACGTCGGTCGCTTTGGGCTCGTGCACCTCCAGACCGGACTGGCTGTCGTCGCTCCAGCTCGCTAAATTCACGACCACGCCGGAAAGTCCGGCCGCCTCGACCGGCTCAACGATGTTGAGCCCGTGGCTGTCGAGAAAGAACGTGTGTTCGCCGAACAAGTCGTTGAGCTGTGGAATCAGCGGATGGTCATCGGGGATGGGGCGTGCTTCGAATTGGCCCAGAGTTCGCTCGAGTTGTGCAGAGCTAAGTTTCATTGCGCGTTGCTTTCGATTCCCTCCAGAGCGATGCGCACGATTCGCGCGTTGCGGGGGCTCCCACTCAGGTCGTTAATGCGAAGCTCGGTTATCCCGCGCGGACTACGTAAACTGTTCTCGGGCACGGTCAAGTGAACAAAGGAAGCCGACGCACGGCTTACCGCGTGAGGCCGCGATGGCGCCTCCCTTTGCCAAGAGCTGGCGGTGGGAGTAAATGGACAGAAGGAGTCCCCAAGTCCTACTTCTCACATGCACTATGGGGTTCGCGAGGCCCCGCCCCAGGTCGGACTCGGGCGGGGTTCTCGTGTCGGCTGCACAGGCGCTCCTGCTCTAGCCAGTATCGCTGCGCTGTTCTGGCGGGCGCACCCAGCGGTACCATGGACCGAGGCAGATTTTCGGGTGGAGCACGTTTCACTGCGCATTGACTGCGCGCCACGTCGCCGCCACCGTAGCAGTGATGAACGAGAGC
>VAZM01000555.1:0-3085 GCA_005883135.1 Alphaproteobacteria bacterium | reverse complement strand
AACTGCACGGGCTGCGGGATGCTACGTGCTGGAGTCTGCATCAACTGTGCCGAGAAGGCCGCGGCGCTGATCTTCGAATCCGGCCCCGGAGAAGATATTGCGGTCGAGCCGTGTTCAGGCGCCTGCCGCGAGGCGCTCCAGCTGTACTTCTCCACGCCGCCAGAGCGCTGGCGCGGGCAACGAGCGTTCTAGGTAGCGGCTTGCCACGACGATTGGCAGGCTGGCGGCCTCCAGCCCTTTCGAGCAAAGCGCGGCCGCCCAGTGAGGAGGCGATGATGGATCAGGTGCCCCGCACGTGGCGAAAGACGCGCTCTTCGCTGCAGATATCCCGGGACGCCGAGGATGAGGGTTAGCCAGCGACCACCAGCCCAATCCGCACATGCTGCGGCACAGCCGAAACAACAACATCACCGGCTTGAGGCCAGCCGCACCCACCGTTCCGCACGAAAAATCCGGTTGCCGGATAAAGCCTTTCGGAAGGGGGAGACGGGGGCGAGCAGCCAGCCACGATCCAAGTCGCCGGCAGCTTATCGTCCGTTGAACATCCCGAAATGGGCAAATGGGCGGTTATAGGGTTGCTGGTCCCCCATCCACTTTTCGATTTCAACCAAACGATAGTAGGATCGTTCGATTTCCTGCAATATTTGCTTTGCGTATGGATTTTGTTCGCTATGTGCGCGTTGCTGCGCAAGTTTCGCAGCTTCGATGTACTCACGCAACCGCAGTGAAGGCCTCATCACCTACTCCAAGCCCCCCGCCGCATGCTCTCTCTGCGCCGCCCCATTCCTCTCGATCTCGCCCTTTGTTGAGCCTGCTTGATCCGCGCTCACCCAACGCCCCGAAATTGACAATAGTTCTTCGGATAGTTTGCCAGCGAGGTAATCCTCAAAAATTGCATCTGCAGTGGCTTTATCGCCCTTCACCGCCTGCAAAATAAAATCATATACCTGCCTGAAGGGAGTGGGCTGAATCTCAGACCAACGCTGCCACCGTCTTCGACGTGCGCTTGAAAGAGATTTCACTCTCAGCATTTCTTTGGCGTGCATCTGGGCTATGCGCATGACGGATCCGGCAGCACAACTGCGGTGCGCGATCTCGAATTCATTGCAACGGTCTTTGCAGACGTGCATCGCCGTGACTGATATCCTCGGTCAAGTCGGATTGCGAAACCGATCGAACCGCGTGCTGACGCAATGTTTTGGGATCTCTTTCGCCCTGCTGCGCAAGCTTAATGATCTTTTTGGCTAGAGCCTCCGCAACCAGACTGCTGCGATCCACCCCCAATGTGCGTAATGCGTCGTCAAAGGCCCGAACTATGACCCTGATCTCATCAGGTCCGAATGAGGCATTCTGCAGAAGCCGAATGATTGGCATAATGCCTCCAAACTGAACCTCACTTCTGAGGACCAAGTGCGCGCGGCGCGGGAGCCGCCGTGCTCCGCCCAAAGTTTCAGTTCTGCGACGACGATGATGATGGGCCGGAGCTCTCCCGCGACGACGGATCGCTGCGCGTGCGACGCTCGGCCATGAACTGATCGAACTCCGCCTTGTCCTTCGCCATTCGCAGGCGAGTGAGAAACTCCTGAAATTCCCGCTGCTCCTCTTCCAACCGCCGTAGCGTCTCTTGGCGATATTCATCAAAAGCGCGATTGCCACTCTGGCGCGGCGACGGCTGCCACCAAGTCCCGGCAGAACGCATCCGGTCCGCCGCGCCGTACCAGCGCGTCATGCTTCCTGCGGAACTCATTCGTCCGCTCCCGGCGATAAATGCCAAGGTGGCAAGACCAAGAGGCCACCAGATGAGAAAACCCAGAATCATTAGTGCAATCCACGCTGGTTTTCCCAGCTCATCAAGCTTTGCAACAACCGGCATAGGGGGCCTCCGCCTGTGAATGTTAATCACATTTACATGTTATCGGCTGCTCGTCAAGGGGGAAGTACCCGGAGCTATGAAGAACCAGGACCTACTGGCGGCACGGACAGGCCCAAACCGCGCAGATAGATGAGCAATGCTGCCTCCAACAAATCCTCAGGAGACATTGGGAACGAACGCCGCGCCGCATCACCTCTCCCAAACAGGGAAGCGATGCCATGCAACAGCGCCCAGATATGCAGTGTCATCATCAGGACGGGAGGGCGATGCTGCGCCGGCATGGTGGCGACGACCCGCTCGGTGGCGGTTCGCAACACGGCCAAAGCCCGCTCGTCTGCTTCCTGCAATGGCGGGCTTGCCTTGGGTGGAATGCCCGCTTCGAACATCGCGGAATAGTAGGCCGGCTCGCTCTTGGCAAATCGGAGATAGGCTTTGCCAACGCGGTCGAAGGCTGTGAAGGCATCTGGACGGCCGCCGCCCCAGGCGCTTTCGAGCGCCACCGCGAAACCATCGAAGCCGCGCCGTGCCACGTCGATCAACAGTTCGTCGCGGTCGCGGAAATGTCGGTAGGGCGCCGCCGGACTCACTCCTGCCCAGCGGGCAGCTTCCGCGAAGGTGAAACCGGCGGGTCCCTTCTGTGCGATTAATTCCAACGCCGCGCGGATCAAGGCCTCTCTCAGATTGCCATGGTGGTAGCTGCGAGGACCTGAACGGCCGCCTTCTCTGGACCAGCTCATGTAAAGAATCTTTACATGACTCGGCGTGAGCCGTCGAGGGCTGCAGCGCCTGGAAGACACTTCCGGCGGATCCGCAAACACCGAGACTCGCGCGCGGCTCCAAGCGGCGGTACCCGCGTTGCAAAAAGGATCGCTGACATTTGGAGGTGCTAATAGCGCAACCGATCCTGGACCAATGGATGGAAACTTTGGGCCAAGAACTGAGTCCGCTGTGCGCGCCTATCAGACGCAGCAAAATATGAGAGTCGATGGCGTCGTCGGCGATCAGACGTGGTGAACTCCGGCGGGAGCGGCGCTAGCGCCCTGGAGTCCCCGCTCTCGTGAAGGTGCCGAAGCCGGTTTATTTTCGCCCAGTGGTCGTCTGTCAGACTAGAACTCCCTAACCCGGTCCCGGACCCTGAAGAGGCGGGCCGAGACTTGTCATGTGTGCCGATGCGTGCGCAAATGACCAACTGACGAAACACTCAGCGCACGA
>VAZM01000554.1 GCA_005883135.1 Alphaproteobacteria bacterium | reverse complement strand
GTTCGTAGAGAATGTTAGATGCCCGTAGACGATCGATCTCATCGCCGGAAAGGTCGGTCTTCGCCTCGAGATCCTCGTAGTAGTTCTCGGGGACTGGCAACAGCGCTACGCCATTCGACGCCAATGCTTTGGCGGCCACGAAAATGTCGCTCGATGCAAACGCGATGTGCTGCACGCCTGATCCGAAGGCCTCCGAGAGAAAACGCGAGGACAATGTTTGAGCAGATTGTGAGGCATTCAGGATCAGCCGGATTGCGCCATCGGCAGACTGCAGCACCTGGCTCTTTACCAGGCCGCCCGGATCAAGGACGTCCTGTTCCGGCAACTTGTCAACATCGAGAAGTGATTTGTAAAAGAGCAGCCAGGTAAGCATTTCCTGGTAATGCATGGATTGCGAGATGTGATCGATGGCCGTGAGGCCGGCGCCGGCGCGAAGGCTCGTGCCACCGAGCTGCGCGAAATCGATGTCCCAAACGCGCGCGAGCTCGCTCGTCGGATCGGTGAAGTAGACGAGGCTTCCGCCCACGCCTCGCACGGCCGGTATATCGAGTTCACCTGGGCCCACGGCCTGCCTGAAAGGCTGCTCCAGCAGATTCTGAGCGCGGTCCAGAGTTGCGGACGCGTCTTCGACCTTGAGCGCGATCGCACACACTGAGGTACCGTGAACGATATTATAGGAATGCGCGAAGCCTTCCTTCTCGGTGTTGACCACGATGTTGATGTCGCCCTGATTCCATCGCGATACGGACTTCGAGATGTGCGCGCCGGCCTTGCTGAAGCCCATGCCGGCAAGCAATGCTTCGAGGTCGATCGCACTCTCCTCGTCGATCGCGAATTCGATGAACTCCG
>VAZM01000553.1 GCA_005883135.1 Alphaproteobacteria bacterium | reverse complement strand
GAGGGCCAGCCAATCGAGCTGCGCCAAGCGATCAACGACGCCCGCGGGGAAATCTCGGAGTTGCTCGCAAAGGCGATCAACCGCGGCGCACTCGACGAGGAATTGTCCGCGCACGACAAAGAGCGGATGCTCAGCTTTCTGCAGCATTATGGGGACCTGTCGCCGGATTTGCGCTACGAAGGCTCAACGCGCTCCGGCTACAAAACTCTGCCAGGCCCGGCCGAGGAGGCCGGCGTAAGGCGCGATCCCGTGCGCCTCGGCGTGCTGCTCGACGCCGACATGTGGGCCGCCATGCTGTTCGAGGAGAGTTTCGCGCAGCAGGCCACAATGTTTCAACCGGTCGGCGGCATGGACCGCATCGCGCAGGCGTTTGCGCAGGAGCTCGGCCGCGTCGTCCGCCCTGGCAGCGAGGTCACCGCCATCCGCCGCACCAACGACGGCGTGCGCATATCGTTCGTCGACAAGCAAACCGGTAGGCACGACGCCATCGAGGCGGCCTATTGCATTGTGACAATCCCACTCAAGGTCTTGCAGGGCATCGAGTGCGACTTTTCGCCTGCCTATCGGGCCGCCATTCGCGACGTCGATTACGCCAACGCCGTCAAGATGGCGTGGCAGTCGCGCCGATTCTGGGAAGCCGACGAGCACATCTACGGCGGAATTTCATGGACGGCAGGTCCGACCACCCAGCTCTGGTATCCCAGCGACCGTCTCTTCTCGGACAAGGGAATTTTGCTCGGCGCCTATGCGATCGGCGGGCAAGCGGATGAACTCGCAAGCAGGCCGCTGCCCGAACAGTTCGACATGTCGCGCGCGGCAATCGAGGGTTTGCATCCTGGCCGGAGCCGGGAGCTGGAGAAGCCGATGGCAGTTGCGTGGAGCAAGATGCCTTACAGCCTCGGCTTCGCCGCGCGATTCGGCAATAGCCAGGAAACCCAGTACTCTCTCCTCAATACGCCGGACGGCCCGTTCTACTTCGCTGGTGAACATCTGAGCCGGATCGGCCCCTGGCAAGAGGGCGCGATTCTATCGGCTTGGCGTGCCGCCAATATGATCGATAAGCACCGGCGCGTGACGAATGTGACAAAGGCGAACCCCTGAGCGCTCCCACGCTGTGGCGGCAGGGAGTAGTTGAGGAAGAAACGATGCGACGACTGTTCTCGGTCATTCTGGCTGCAATAGCTCTCGTGTCAGCTCTCGTGTCTTGGACTTCCTTCGGAGAGCCGGCACGTGCCCAGTCACGCACCGCTCAAGAGCAACTCGCGGTCGACATCTACAAGCAGCTTGTCGAGATCAATACGGTCACCGCCACAGGCGACACCGCGCCCGCGGCCGGGGCCATGGCCGCACGACTTCGCAACGCGGGCTTCGGCGAATCGGATGTCCAAGTGTTCACTCCCGCACCCCGCAAGGGCAATCTGGTGGCGCGGTTGCGCGGGACGGGGGCGCGCAAGCCGATCCTACTGCTCGCACATCTTGATGTGGTTGAGGCGAGACGCGAGGACTGGTCGGTCGATCCATTCAACCTGATCGAGAAGGACGGTTATTTTTACGGCCGCGGCACGGCGGATGACAAGTTCATGGCGGCCGCCTTTGTTGCCAACCTCATCCGCTATTTGCAGGAGGGGTACAAGCCGGATCGAGACATTATCGTTGCGCTGGAGACCGATGAGGAAATTCTCGACCGTGATGCCTTGGGGATTCAATGGCTGTTGAAAAACCATCGCGACCTGATCGACGCTGAATTTGCGTTGAATGAGGGCGGCCCTGTCGGGTTAAAGAATGGCAAACCGATCCGCAACAGCGTTCAGACGAGCGAAAAGGTCTCGTTGAGCTATCAGCTTGAGGTGAAGAATCGCGGCGGCCACAGCTCGTTGCCGACAAAAGACAACGCCATTTATCGGCTGGCGGGAGGGCTCGTACGCCTGTCAAACTTCAGCTTCCCTTTCAAGTTGAATGAGACGACCCGCGCGTATTTCGAACGCACAGCCGAACTCGAAGGCGAGCAGGTTGCCGCCGATATCCGGTCCGTCATATCCGGGCGGCCGGATCCAGCCTCTCTGTCGCTTGTCCGACTGTCTGCAAACCCGGTCTACAACGCGCAACTGCGCACGACTTGTGTAGCCACCATGCTGGAGGGCGGGCACGCCTACAATGCCCTGCCGCAGATTGCGCGCGCGACGGTGAACTGCCGCATCATGCCGGGCGAGCCGGTAGACGAAGTCAAGGCGACGTTGGTGCGGGTTCTAGCGGATGATCGGATTGACGTGACGCAAATCGGAGAGCCGGTCTTGAGCGCGCCATCCGCGCTGCATGAAGAAATCATGGGGGCAATCGCAAAGGTCTCGGCCGAGTTCTGGCCAGGCGCGCCGATCGTTCCCACCATGAGCGCCGGCGCGACGGACGGCAGCTACTTGCGCAATGCCGGCATACCGACTTACGGCCATTCCGGGCTCGCCGGCGATGTCGACGACGTGCGAGTGCATGGCAAGGACGAACGCGTGCTGATGAAATCGTTTTTCGACGGGCAGGAGGTGGGCAGGATACCCAACGCCGTTGAGGAATTCAGTTAGTGATTGTGTTGGTTGGCACTGCATATGTTGGCTAATGGCACAAAACGACTTGCCCATCGCATCGACGGGGATGAATCAGGGGTTTTGTTCCCGATCATCAGTGAAGGTCATGGTGAACGGCTGGCCGGCTACGATGCTTCCGAGCGCCTCCGTGAACGGCAAAGACGCACATCGTTTGAGCATTTGCGCCACGGCGTCGCGGTATGACGAGCGTTGCGTATCCGACGCTTCCCGCGATTGAAAAACGATCCTTGGCTGTTCGAATAGCTCGCCGTTGCGTTTGAAGCTCATCAGCACCGTGATCTGCATGCCTGGACGCGACTGCTCCATCGGCGGCGGAACCCAGCATGCCAGCAGCGCTGACTCTAGCTCTGTCGGCGTATTGATGGGCGCTTGCGCGTTCTGAGCGACGGCACTCGCCGAAAGCGCCGCGATCGCCAGCGCCTCACCGGCAATTTGGAAGCGAGAGAACATCCGTCAACCTTACGGGTGGCAAGCAAATTTTTCCGCGAGACCCTGACCATCTTCGGCCTCACGCTGCATAACACCGTCGCCTACTACATACCGATCATCTACATGACCAGCTACATCGTGTCGGTTGCAAAGCTGGCGCCATCCTCGGCACTATGGATCGGCACAAGCTGCCTGCTGGTTTTCGTAATTTTGATCCCGATCTGGGGCGCATTGTCCGACCGCATTGGCCGCAAGCCGCTGCTGATGCTCTCCTGCGGCGGCTATATCGTCCTCGCCTATCCACTTTTCATGATGGCGTCCTCGGGCAGCCCCATGCTGGCGTTGGTCGCCCAGATGGTGATGATCGTATTTCTGTCATTCTTTTCCGGCGCATGCCCCGCAGTCTATTCCGAACTCCTTCCGACCCGCGTGCGCTACACCGCCTTGTCAATCGGCTACAACACCGCGGTGGCGATTTTCGGCGGCTTCGCGCCCTTCATCGCGACGTGGCTGATCGGTGTGACCGGCAGCAACTTGGCACCGTCTTACTATCTCATCGCGGCCGCGACGATCACGTTCCTCGTCGTGCTCAGAATTCCCGAGACAGCGTTTGAGCCGTTGCGTTGACCCGCTGGTGCATGAGTTGGGACCCCATTGCCAGAAATGGGTAGCGATCACGGTGGTGGATCGACCGGTGCAGACTTTCACCCGTTTGATCGTTGATCGCGCCGTCCACAGCATCAAAAGCGCTGTACACCATCAGCGGCAGTCGGTAGCAAATGTCCGCTTCCCGCGGAAAGCGGACAAACGGGCAGATCTCTCACTAAGTCCGCTTATGCCAATAGTGACCGAA
>VAZM01000187.1:9632-9829 GCA_005883135.1 Alphaproteobacteria bacterium | reverse complement strand
CCGATGTAGGGGGCGGCTTCGGATACAAAGGATTGTTGTGCCGTGAAGAAGTCGCACTCGGTTGGCTTGCGCAGCAGGTCGATCATCCCGTGCGCTGGCTCGAAGATTGCCCGGAGCATCTCAGCGCAAACGCGAATTGCCGGGAACACCACTATCAGATCACCGGTTATGCCTCTCCAGACGGCACGCTCCTGGCG
>VAZM01000187.1:9076-9540 GCA_005883135.1 Alphaproteobacteria bacterium | reverse complement strand
TGTCCGATCATTCCCTACCGCGGCGTCGCACGATCGGGCGTCTGCTTGGCAATCGAAGTGGTCATGGATGCCATTGCTCGCGAAATTGGAGCGGAGCCCTACGAAGTGCGGTTGCGAAACATGGTCCGGCCCGAGCAAATGCCATTCGACAACGTGGTCGGCAAGCATTTCGACAGCGGCGATCATCCCGAATGTCTGCGGCGTGCGGTCGAGACCATCCGTTTTTCCGAGATACGCGCACGCCAGAAGACTCGCGAGCCCGACGGCCGACTGATCGGCGTCGGATTGTCATTTTTCGTGGAGCAAGGGGCGCACGGAACTTCGGTCCTCGCCGCGTGGGGACGCCCGATCATTCCCGGTTATGAGCAGGCCAATGTGCGGCTCACCGCGGACGGCAACGTCGAAATCCGAGTAGGCACGCATTCGCACGGCCAGGGACATGAGACGACATACGCTCAAGTCGC
>VAZM01000187.1:0-9033 GCA_005883135.1 Alphaproteobacteria bacterium | reverse complement strand
CTCAACATCCACGTGGGGTTCGCGCTCGATGGTGCATGGCGGCGGCGCCGTGGCGCGCGCGTCACGCGCCCTTGCCAAGCGGATCGCCCACATCGGTGCGTGGCTGCTGCAGACGGATGCTGCGACGGTGCGGATCGAGGGCGGCAACGTCGTCGCCGGAAACGGCAGCATCACTTTGCGCGAGGTCGCGCGCGCATGGTATTTGCAACCGCAAAACCTTCCCGCCGACGTCAACACTGGCGGTCTTGAAGTCACCGAGGGCTATCGCGCCGAGCGCGACAGCGGCACCTTCACCTACGCCACCCATGCTGCAGTTGTCGCCGTGGACCCGGCCACCGGTATCATCGAAATTCTGGATTACGTCGTCGTGGAAGATGGCGGCACCCTGGTGAACCCCATGATCGTTGATGGGCAGATCTGCGGTGGGACGGCACAAGGAATCGGGACGTGTCTTTATGAAGTCATGCCGTTCGATGCCCAAGGGCAGCCGCTGGCCTCGACGCTGCTGGATTACATGCTTCCCGGCGCGACGGAAATACCGGACATTCGCGTGCTCCATATGCACACGCCCTCCCCTTACACCGAATTTGGAATGAAGGGTCTGGGCGAAGGCGGCGCCGTCGGGCCGCCGGCTGCAATAGTGTCGGCCGTGAACGATGCGCTACGGCCCCTCAACGTCGAGGTTCATGATTTGCCGCTCACCCCCGAGCGCATCCTTGGCGCAATCGATGCTTCTGCCGGCCATGGCGCGAACGGCTGATCACCGCGAGGATTTCGAAGCCCGAAACCGTCGGACCGATGGTCGCGGCATGCATGCGCAACGGAGGGCGGAAATGAGGACGCGTGGAGCAAGACGGTTTCGCGAGCAGAAATGGCTGCTGGATTCCGTCGTCTCGACCATCGGCCTGGACTGGGATCTGCTGCGCATGGCCACGGTCACGGCGCCGATCGGGTTCGAGGGCATGGGCGACTGGGCGATCGTTGCCGGCAAGGCAAAGCGCTTCGACGACATTTCGCCGAGCTTCGAGGAGGTCGCGGCCGGCCGCGAAGCGCGCGCCCATGAAGCTGAGCAACAAGGCAACGAGGTCACAGCACGGGAATGTTATCTGGTCGCCTCGATTTATTATGGCGTTGCGCAATGGCCGATCGACGAAATCAACGAGCGCAATCTTACGTTGAATGCGCGGAAGCTGGATTGCTACGCCCGCTACGCCATGCGGGCGCACCACAAGATCGAGCGTGTTGAGATTACCATGGGCCAGCATATTTTGCCCGGCTGGCTGCATTTTCCTGTGGCGGGTCAGCCTCCCCACCCGCTGGTCATCATGCTGCCCGGCATGGATACCTTCAAAGAAAAGCTCGTCTGGGGCTATGGCGACAAGATGCTCGAGCGGGGATTTGCGGCGCTGGCAATCGATGGGCCGGGGCAATCCGAGCCTCTGATGCACGGTCTGCGGGTGACGGCCGACAATTTCGCCGACGCGGGCCGCGCTTGCATTGCCTGGATCGACACGCGAAAGGATCTCGATCAGGATCGGATCGGCGTGTTTGGACGAAGCTTTGGTTCTTACGCGGCGACCGTCCTGTCCAGCGCGATTGCCGATCGCCTTCGTGGGGTCGTGGTCGGCCTTCCGTGTTTCGAGCCGGGCTTCACCAAGATTTTCGAAGAGGCATCGCCGACCTATAAAAATCGTTTCATGTTCATGGCCGGCTACGAGGACGAGACCGAGTTCGATGAATTCATTCAAGGCTTCGATTTGCGAACGCGGGTTTCCAATCTTCGCTGTCCATTCATGGTCCTCGGCGGAGAACTCGATGAGCTCGCACCGATCAAACATGTCTTCGAAACCTGCAAGAAGGTGCCTGGACCGGTCGACATCGTCGTCTATCAAAACGAACGGCACGCGCCGGGGCGACTTCCGTCGTCGCAACTGGGCCCGCACTGGTACGCTATGATGGCGGATTGGCTGGCGGCGCGCGTCCGCGACCGTGTGCCGATTGAAGGGGCGCGTTATCGCTACGTGGCCGCCTCCGGGAAGGTGGAGCAGCGTTCGATGCCGTGAAGACGAGTGCGAACACGTTGCCGCAGACTCAACTGATCGCAGACGCTAGACGGACGAAGTGGAGGACTGGATATGAAGGGTTACAATTCCATGATGGTCCAAACCGTGGCAATCACGGTTTTCGCATTGAGTTTGATCACCGACGCGCCCGCGCAATCGACGATTCCAATCGGCCTGGTGCAGCCGCTGACCGGCGCCTTCGCGGCAGCCGGCACCGATGTCGTCAACGGCGCCAAAATTGCCGCTGACGAGATCAATGCCAAAGGCGGCGTGCTCGGTAAGAAGGTCGAGCTTATTACCGAGGACACCAAGAGCAATCCGACGGAAGCCGCTGCAGTAACCGAGAAGCTCATCGTTCGTGACAAAGTCCCGGTGCTCATGGGAGCCTCTGCATCGACCGCAACGCTGGCCGTGATGCCGAAGCTGATGGAATATAAGGTGCCGATGCTGGTCGAGACGTCCTCATCTTCGAAAATCACGACATCCGGCAATCCCTATATTTTCCGCATCGCCCCGCCGTCCGAGGTCGAAGCGGTGGTATTCGGAAAGATCGTCAGCAGGCTCGGCATCAAGAAGGCCGACTTCCTGGTCGTGAACAACGACTGGGGCCGAGGCACCGCCGATGAGTTCAGCAAGATTCTCAAAGACAATGGCATTGCCGTCGGCCTGGTGGAGCGGATGGATCAGGGCGCGCAGGATATGAGCGCCCAGCTTGTCAAGCTCAAGGGCTCCGGCGCCGACACTCTGTTCGTGACCACGGCGGTCGAGCAGCTGTCACTCGTTCTCAAGCAGGCCGCATCGCTCGGCCTTAATCTGCGCATCATAAGCACCGGTGGATCGCAAAATCCCGATCAGCTGATCACCAACGTCGGCAAAGCCGCCGACGGCACGTGGCATCTCGTTTTCTTTGCACCCTGGGCGCCGGAGGCGACGCCGGACCCGGCAGCCGCGAAGACCTTTGTTGCAGAGTGGAACAGCAGAGGGCTGCCATTCGGGGGACTTACCTCGAGCTTTCGCGGTTATGACGGCATTCGAGCCATCACCGAGGCCGTCAAGATCGCAGGCAAGGCGGAGCCGGAGGCGATTCGCGCCGCGCTGTGGAAGGTGGATATTCTCGGGCTCAATGGCCCGATCAAATTCGAGAAAGACGGCCCAAAGGGGCAAGAAAGCGGCCAGAGCACGCCGAACGTTTATCTGGTGAAGATCGACAACGGCCAGGTTACCGTTCCGAAAATCTAGAGCGGCCATTTAGACCGTCAAAGTAAACGATCCGCAGGCGGGGCCCTCTTCCCTTTCCGCCTGCGAGCACGTCCCGAGATTGCTGACCCGGCGGCGACGGGAATCGGAACCGGAAGGCAGCGCGCCGGTTGATTCAAAAGGGCGGCACCTCGGCGCTCCGGCACGCTGCGGCCCCTGCCCTCCCTGTGGTTTCGCCTAAGGATCGCATCCTGAGATGCCGGTGGCGGTGCTTTCGCGCTGCAACCGGTTTATCCGCGCAAGCCGCGGAACCTTACCGGAGCTTAACGTGCTCATTACGCGCCGATGCTTCTTACCGATCGCGGGTGGGGCGCTCCTCACCCCGAGCATCACCGGATTTGAAGCGTATGCCGCGCGATCCGGGGGACGGCGAACGCAAAACTGGCGCCACGGACTATCGCTCTTTGGCAATCTCAAGTATCCCGCCGGCTTTCCCCACTTCGATTACGTGAATCCTCGTGCGCCAAAAGGCGGCACCCTCCGCCAGGCCGCCTTCGGCACATACGACAACTTCAACATGGTCTTGGCCGGATGGAAGGGTAAGCTCGCGGCGGGGGTAGAGCTCATTTACGACACGTTGCTGACGCCCGCGCTGGACGAGCCATCGGCGGAATACGGGCTGCTTGCCGAAGCGCTGACGCATCCGGCCGATTTCTCTTCAGTCACGTATCGTCTGCATGCGGAAGCGAAATGGCACGACGAGCAGCCGGTCACGCCCGATGACGTGATTTTCTCCTTCGCGGCGTTCAAGACCAACAATCCGCAACTCTCCGCTTATTATCGCCATGTCGTCAAAGCCGAAGCGACGGGCGAGCGCGAGGTCACATTCACGTTCGATTCCCCCGGCAATCGCGAATTGCCGCAGATCGTGGGGCAACTCACGATCTTGCCGAAGCATTGGTGGGGGGATCCGAATCACAAACGGGAAATAACTGAAACCATGCTCGGGCCCCCACTCGGATCAGGGCCATATCGTATCAAGGAGTTCGAGGCCGGCCGCGTGGTCGTGTATGAGCGCGTCGAGAATTATTGGGGCAAAAATCTCAACGTCCGGATCGGGCGTGACAATTTCGTCGAGCTGCGCTTCGATTATTACCGCGATTGGACGGTCGAATTCGAAGGATTCAAGGCCGACCAATTCGATTGGTATGAAGAGCATTCAGCAAAGGGTTGGGCGACCGGATACGATTTTCCCGCGGTCGAGGACAAGCGGGTCATTCTCGAGGAATTCCCGATCCGCAACGTCGGGGTTATGCAGGCTTTCGCCTTCAACCTCCGCCGCCGCAAATTCAAGTCGCCGCAGCTTCGTCGTGCGCTCAATTTCGCCTTCGATTTTGAGCGCATGAACAAGGACATCTTTTACGGACAGTACAAGCGTATCGCCAGTTATTTTGAAGGGACCGAGCTTGCCTGCTCCGGAACGCCGCAAGGTCGCGAGCTCGGAATACTCGACACGGTGCGTGCAGACGTGCCGCCACAAGTGTTCACTACGCCCTATCGGAATCCGGTCGGCGGAAGTCCGAGCGCAGCCAGGCACAATTTCCACGAAGCCATGCAATTGCTTCAGACGGCGGGTTTCCGCGTGCGCGATTTCAAGCTCGTCGATGCGGCAACAGAGGAACCGTTAACAATCGAATTCCTGATCGGCAATCCGGGCTACGAACGCGTTGTACTGTTCTACAAACAGTCCCTGGCACGCCTCGGTATCGAGGTCACGGTGCGCATTGTCGATGACGTTCAGTATTCGAACCGACTGCGGCAGTGGGATTTCGATGTTGTCGTCGAGTCATGGACCGAGACGCTGTCCCCCGGCAATGAGCTGCGAGATTATTGGGGCTCCAAGGCTGCGGTTACGCCCGGCTCGCGGAACATCCTCGGCATCGCCAACAAGGCGGTCGATTCTCTAATTCAGCGGGTCGTATTTGCGAAGAATCGCGAGGAACTCGTTGCCGCCGCCAGAGCGCTCGACCGCGTTCTCTTATGGAATGACTACGTCGTTCCGCAGTGGACCTACGGCAAGGTCCGCACCGCCCGATGGGACAGATTTGGCAAGCCAGAGCGAATGCCTATCTACGGTTTGTCGGCGTTTCCGACGATCTGGTGGTGGGACACCCGGCGTGCGACCGAAACAGCGTCTCGATCGTAAGCGGCCAGCTGGCAATTCGTTGTGCTCCCGCTCACACCAGCTCGCGCTCAGCCCCGATCGAGTCCTCGAGCGCTCGGCGGCAAATGTCGCCTATCCGACACGTGCGAAGGAGAGCCCGACCGCTGCGAGCATGAGGAACTTGGCACGCCGCTCGCTCGTTGAGCATTCGTTCGCAGGAATTCGTTCAAGAACTTTTGCAAGGTGCCGACTGCCATGAATGAGCATCCGAAGCCCCCGTTTCCCAACCAAACACAACCGATGCCGGGCCAGACGAAAGTTATGGAACCGGTGCCTGACCACGGCGAGCGCACCTACCGAGGCTGCGGTCGGCTTGCGGATAAGAAGGCGGTCATCACCGGCGCAGATAGCGGTATAGGCCGTGCAGTTGCGATCGCTTATGCGCGCGAGGGTGCAGACGTGCTCATCGCGTACCTCAACGAGCACGAGGATGCTAAGGAGACTCAAAGAGTCGTAGAGGATGCCGGCAGGAAGGCTGTGCTCGTCCCCGGCGACGTACAGCACGCGGATCATTGCCGGGACATCGTCAAAAAGGCCGTATCCGAACTGGGCGGGATCGACATCCTCGTTAACAACGCCGCCCATCAAGCCACCTTCAAGTCGATTGACGACATTTCGGACGAGGAATGGGAGCTCACTTTCAAAGTCAATATTCACGCCATGTTTTATCTAACCAAGGCGGCCGTGCCGCACATGCGGCCCGGCAGCGCCATCATCAATACCGCGTCGATCAATTCGGATACTCCCAATCCCACACTACTGGCATATGCGACGACGAAGGGTGCGATTCAGAACTTCACAGCCGGACTGGCGCAATTGCTGGCCGAGAAAGGAATTCGCGCCAATACCGTGGCGCCGGGACCGATTTGGACGCCGCTCATCCCCTCGACCATGCCAGAAGATGCGGTGACGAAATTTGGCAAGCAGGTCCCGATGCAGCGGCCGGGACAACCGGCCGAGCTTGCGACCGCCTATGTCATGCTGGCCGATCCGCTTTCAAGCTACGTGTCCGGCGCGACGATCGCGGTGACGGGGGGAAAGCCGATCCTGTAAGCACGGCGCGAGGACTAGGCGCTGTGCGCAGACGAGCTCGGCAGCGCGAAAACAGCGAACCGTCGAACCTCAACACACTGAGCGTCGCCGAGCGGGCTAGATGCCCGACATGAGGCGGCGCGACTTGGGGAAGCATCGGGTTGGCGTCCCTTCCGCATCATCGATCTGCACGGCAATCTGAGCACACCCTGTCAACAAGACGCTCCAAATTCACTCCGACGAGTCTGCCCTCTCGCACGATCCGCTTGCCGTGAACCCAGGAATGATCGACCCGAGTCAGGGCGTAGAGGTAGGGCCCAATGCCGTAACCTCTCATTATGCAATCGCCGGCGGGGCCCCTGTTCCACATCTACAATCCGCCCTGTAAGGGCAAAACGTCACCCGGGCGGGCCGACCCCGTCGATCAAAAACGAGACACCGAAAAATGGGCCTCGATCTTGTTACCGAGACTGTTTTCCCTTTAGATTGATCGGAGTTGCCGCACGCTTTGTTAAGGCATCTCAATTGTCAATTACGCCAGGACGTCAACTGAAGCTCGCAGCCTTCATGCGGCCAGCGAGTATCCATACCGGAGCATGGCGTTATCCCGGCGCTTTCCCGGATGCAAATTTTAACTTCGCGCACCTTAAGCGCTTTGCGCAGACGCTCGAGCGCGGCAAGTTTGACGCCTTCTTCATGGCCGATCACATGGCTGTGCTTAACATGCCACTCGATGCGTTGAAGCGCAGCCATACAGTCACTTCCTTCGAGCCGTTCACGCTTTTGTCAGCGTTGTCACAGGTTACGGAGCGCATCGGCCTTGTCGCCACCGGCTCGACCACCTTCGACGCGCCCTATCACATCGCGCGGCGCTTCGCTTCGCTCGACCACCTCAGTGGCGGGCGCGCCGGCTGGAACATTGTCACCACCTCGAATCCGGATGCTGCGCTGAATTTCGGGATGGAAGAGCACATGGAGCATAGCGAACGCTACGCTCGGGCGCGCGAGTTTTACGATGTGGTGACCGGCCTATGGGACAGCTGGGCAGATGATGCGTTCGTCCGCGATGTCGAAAAGGGTTTTTATTTCGATTCCGACAAGCTGCATGTGCTCAACCACAAAGGCAAGTATCTGTCGGTGCGGGGACCGCTTAACATTGCACGGCCCATCCAGGGCTGGCCGGTCATCGTCCAAGCAGGGGCGTCGGAAGCCGGCCGCCAACTCGCGGCCGAAACGGCGGAAGCAGTGTTCACTGCGCAATCGAGCCTTGCCGCGGGGCGAGAGTTCTATGCCGACGTGAAAAGCCGGGCGGAAAAAGTCGGACGGTCGCGGGACCATCTGAAGATCCTTCCCGGCTGCTTCGTCGTAGTCGGTGATACCGTGGAGGAGGCGCGCGCCAAGCGGGCGAAACTCGATAGCCTCGTGCACTACTCAAACGCCATTGGCTCGCTGTCGATCGCGCTCGGCCATGATGCGTCGAAATTCGATCCAGATGGGCCGCTGCCTGACATTCCAGAGAGCAATGCCTCAAAGAGCGGACAGCAGCGCGCGATCGATCTCGCGAAGCGCGAAAACCTTACCGTGCGGCAGCTCGCGCAACGCCTCGGCGGCCACTCCGGACTTGCAATGGTCGGCACTCCCGCAACGATTGCCGAAGAAATGGAGGAATGGCTGAGGACCGAAGGCTCCGATGGCTTCACGATACAGTTTCCATATCTTCCAGGGGGGCTTGATGATTTCGTCGACCGCGTGGCGCCAGAATTGCAGCGGCGCGGAATTTTCCGTCGCGAATACCAAGGCAAGACGCTGCGCGACAATCTTGAATTGCCAAGACCCAAGAACAGATTTTTTTGATGAGGCACTGGTCAGTGCTTGCACGAGCGGAATGCGCTCACGAGCAAATCCAAACTTAGCCTGATATCAGACTCCTCCGATTACATTCCGTGTTCCGCGATAAATTTCCTGATACATATTTGGAAACTCCCTGTTCCGTTGCGAGGGAATTCGGCTGTAAGCCGTCAGGAGCGACGCGCCGGCGTGACCGCGTTAGTCGGAGCGCGCTTTTGGCCTCAGTTCATCTTGCGCTTGTCGGCCGGCGGCAGGAAGGAGGCGTCGAAAATATCATCGGCCTTAGGTTTGGTCTTGAAGGAGTAGACCAATCCTATCTGATAGATCGATTCGTCGAGCCGTGATGCCTCGACCCCACCGAGGCCATTGGCCCTCACCTCCGACGTGACGATATTGTCGTTGATGGCCATACGCAGGCGCTCGAGCTCGACCTGGGGTTTGGCGGCATCGTTGCGCTTGGCAATGGAATCTACCGCCTCCACGGGACGCCTGATCGTATGTTTCAGACCCCGCAGGAACGCGTGCAGGAAGCTCCTGACTACGTCGGGTTTCTTGGCCGCGAATGTCCCATTCACGATGATTGCACTGCCGTAGAGCTTCAGCCCGTAATTTGCCATCTGCATCAGCACGATATCGTCGACCGGGACGCCCCGGTCCTTGACGTCGATA
>VAZM01000552.1:451-5328 GCA_005883135.1 Alphaproteobacteria bacterium | reverse complement strand
AAGCCGCGGAACGCCAGGCGAGTGCCGGCGGCTCCGAAAATCCTATCAGCACGATCAAGAATTTTGTCTGCAAGCATCTGTGTTAAACGGTGCCCGGCCTCATGCTGAGGAGTATCGCAGCGTGTACGCTGCGATGCGTCTCGAAGCATGGGGCCGCCCTCATCCTTCGAGACGCGCGCGCACCGTGCCGTGCGTTAAGCACAAGTCATTGCGCGCGCTCCTCAGAATGAGGGCGACCTACATCCCCAATAGCTTGCGCGCATTGCCGCCGGCAATGGCGGCGACGGCGGCGGCATCGAGGCCCTCCACTGCCGTGACGTGGCCGATCGGATCGAATTCGGCCATGTCGAAGGGGTAGTCGGTTCCCATGATGATGCGTTCCGCGCCGTAGAGGCGCACCAGCTCGGCGAGCTGGTGCGGCGTGAACACCACCGTGTCGAAATAGATCTGCCTGAGGTAGCTGGTCGGCGGCCGCGGCAAATCGCCGTGCGCATCGGAGCGCGCGCCCCAGGCGTGATCGATGCGGCCGGCATAGGCCGGCAGGTAACCGCCGCCGTGCACCGCGAGAATCTTCAACTTGGGATGCCGTTCGAGCACGCCGTCGAAGATCAAATAATGCAGCGCGATGGTGGTCTCGAGCGGGTTGCCAATCACGTTGTTGAAATAGAAGCGCGTGAACCGTCTGCCTTCGGTGAAGCCGTTGGGATGAATAACGACGAGCGCGCCGAGCGCCTCGGCCGTTTGCCAGAAGGGCGCGTACTGCGGCTCCGAGAGTTCGTGGCCCGCCACGTTGGTCAAGATCTCGGCGCCCTTCATGCCGAGTGACGTCATGCAGCGCTCGAGCTCGCGCGCGGCCTCCGCGCCGTCGCTCAGCGGCACGGTGCCGAGCGCGACGAACCGGTCCGCCTTACGCGCCACGTATTGCGCCAGCCCGTCGTTCACCATCTGCGCGGCTTTGACCGCGATATCGACCGGCACCGTGTAATAGCACTGGTTTGGCGGCGGCATGACGAGCTGAAGGTCGATGCCCATCGTGTCGAGATCGGCGAGGCGCTCGTCGTAGCCGGTGATCCGCGCGCGGATGTCCTCCTCCTGCTTTTGGCTCAACGCTTTGGTCGGCGCGTCGGCGAAATGCGCCAGCGGAACCGTGGACATGTCGAGGTGCGACTTGACGAAGGCGGCCGCCTGCGGGATCGCGACGTGCGAATGGATGTCGATGGTGGTGCTCTTCGGCCTGACCTCGCGCCCCGGCTTGGCGTGCTTGCGGGCGGCGGTCGCCGCGTATTTATTCCATTGATCGGGCATTCAGTTGATCCTCGCGCGGAACATTAGTTTTGTCGTCATGCTCGGATTTGTTCCGGGCATCCACGTTTTTTCTCTCCAGGAGCGAAGGAAGACGTGGATGGCAGAGGAACTCGGGCTTGCCCGAGTTCCTCATTATAAAGTGCCGCAAGTCGGGTAAACCCGACTTGCGGTGACAAGCCCGGCCATGACGAAATTGGCAGCATCGCTATTCATCGGCATCAAAACACGCCGAGGTGCTGGGACACAATGGCGTCGTCGAGCTTGATCTCATTGGCGCTGCCGCGAAACACCACGCGGCCGGTGTTCATGATGACGACATCGTCGGCGAGGTCGAGCGTGAGCTTGATGTTTTGCTCGACCAGCACGATCGACTGCCCCTCGGCCTTGAGCTGGGCGATGGTGCGGCCGACCTCGGCGACGAGCTGCGGCGCGAGCCCTTCGGAGGGCTCGTCCATCAGCAGCACGCGCGGATTGCCCATGAGCGCGCGGCCGATCGCGAGCATCTGCTGCTCGCCACCGGAGAGCGAGCCCGCGAGCTGCGCCGCTCGCTCGGCGAGGCGCGGAAAGAGCTCGAAGACACGATCGATCGACCAGCCGGACCCGGCAGCTTTGCGCGCCTGCGCCGCGACCATGAGATTTTCGCGCACCGTCAGCGTGCGGAACATGCGCCGCCCTTGCGGCACGAGGCAGATGCCCTTGCGCGCGATCGCATCGGGCGCGAGCCCGGCGACGTTCTCGCCGTAGAGGCTGATCGAGCCGCGCCGCGGCTTGAGGAAGCCCATGACCATGATCGTCGCCATGCAGGTGGTCTTGCCGGCGCCGTTGCGCCCGAGCAGACCGAGCAGGCGGCCGCCCTTGAGCGCGAACGAGACGGCGTGCAGCACGTGGCTGTCGCCGTAGTAGGCGTCGAGGCCGGAGATGTCGAGCGCCTCAGTCGCCAAGATACACCTCCCGGGTGCGCGGATCGGCGACCACTTCGGCGCGCGTGCCCTCGACGATGACCTCGCCGTAGTGCAGCACGGTGATGCGCTCGGCAAAGCCCAGCGCCGTGTCCATGTCGTGCTCGATCATCACGATCGTCACCTCGCGCGGGATGGCATCGAGCAAGGCGCGCACGGTCTGCCGCTCGGCTTGCGAGAGGCCGGCGAGCGGCTCGTCCAGCAGCAGGAGCTTCGGCCTCTGCGCCAGCGCCATGGCGAGTTCGAGCCGGCGCCGCTCGCCGTAGGAAGTCTCCGCCACGATCCGCTCGGCGGCGTCGCCGAGTCCCACCTGCTCGAGGAACGCGCGGGCGTTGGCATAGAGATCGCGGCTCGCGGTCAGGATCGACCACGGGTTCCAACGTCGGCGATCGAGGCCGAGCAGTGCCAGCACCACGTTGTGAACGAGCCGCTCGCGCGGAAACAGGGTGAGGATCTGATAGGTGCGCGCCAGACCGAGGTGCACGCGCCGCTGCGTCGGCATGCCGATGAGCTCCTGCCCGAACAGACGCACGGAGCCGGCATCGGCGCTGAGATCCCCGGTGATGAGGTTGAACAGCGTGGTCTTGCCGGCGCCGTTCGGGCCGATGATCAGCCGCCGCTCGCCCGGCGACACCGAGAGCGAGACGTCCTTGGTCGCGGGCAATCCGCCAAAGCGCTTGCTGAGATGGGCGACTTCGAGCGCCGGCGCCGTCATTGCGCCGGCTCCGACGCCGCGGGGCTCACTTCTTTGCGGCCCTTCATGCGGTTTCGCAACCGCTGCCACGCTTGCGCGCAGCCGGGGACGAGACCGTAAGGCATGAACACGATCACCACGACGAAGATGACGCCGAGGAGCGTGTTCCAGCGCTCGACGTAGGTCGACACCACGTTCTTGACGAGCGTGATGATGGCGGCGCCGACGATGGGACCGCTGAGCGTGCTTGCGCCGCCGAGGATCGCCATCAGCAGGATTTCGGCGGATTGCTGCAGCGAGATCGCGTGCGGGCTGAGAAATAGATTGTAGTAGACGTAAAGCACGCCGGCGACCGAGGCCCAGAAACCGGCCATCACGAAGGTGATCCAGCGGACGAGCCAGACGTTGTGGCCGAGCATGCGCATGCGACGGGGCTGGTCGCGCGCGCCCTTCAGGCTGGCTCCGAAAGGAGAGCGCGCGAAGCGCCAGATGAAGAACAACGCCACGAAGAAAACCATCAAGGTGAAATAGTAGAAACTCGGCGCGTCGCTGATATCGAAGCCGAACGGCATGGGCCGCGCCGGATGGCGGATGCCGTTGTCGCCCCCGGTGAGATCGTTGGCGCGATAAGCCACGCCCCAGACGATCTGCCCGAGCGCAAGCGTGATCATGATGAAGCCAAGGCCGGGCGCGCGCAGCGACAGCACGCCGAAGAACGCCGCGGCCGTGGTCGAGAGCGCGACCGCGAACACCGCCGCGGTGAGCTGATCGTAGCCCGCGGTGGTGGCGAGGATGCAGGCATAGCCGGCAATGCCGAGATAGGCGGCATGCCCGAGCGAGACCATGCCGCCGTAGCCGAGCATCATGTTGATGGAGAGCGCGAACAGCGCGTAAATGAGCACCTGGCTCGCCATGTTGACGTAGAACTCGTTGCCGATAACCCACGGCACCGCGGCGAGCGCCAGCACGCACGGCGCTAGTGCGGCAGCGGCGCGGGGCGTCATATCTGCACCCGCCCGAATAGCCCCTGCGGCAAAAACACCAGCACCAGCACCATCGGCAGGAAGAGCACGAAATAGGCGAGGTCGGGCACCAGCGCGATGCCGAAATTGTAGATGAAGCCGACGATGAAGCTGCCGACGAAGGCGCCCAGCAGGCTTCCGGCGCCGCCGAGGATCACCACGATCAACGCGAGCGGCAGCATGTCGGTGTCGAGGCCGGGATAGGCGTTGAGGATCGGCCCGCCCAGCACGCCGCCCACGCCGGCGAGGGTCGCGCCAAGCAGGAACACGGTGGTGAACAGCCGCGACACCGGGATGCCGACGCCGCGCGCCATCTCCGTATCGTCGACGCCGGCGCGGATCATGGCGCCGAGCCGCGTGCGCTCCATCAGGAGATAGAGCGCGAGCGCGGCGGCGAGCGCGATCGCCAGCACGACCAGGCGATAAGTCGGGAACGCGAAGCCGGCGAAGCGCAGCGGCGGGCGCAGCGCCTGCGGCGCCGACAGGGGCATCGGATCGCCGGTCCACACGAGAAGACAGATATCGGCGATGATGAAGGAGATGCCGAGCGTGACCAGCACTTGGCCTTGCTCGTTGCCGGCGAGGCGGCGCAGCACGAAGCGTTCCATCACGATGCCGATCAGTCCGACGCCGAGCCCGCCGGCAAGCGCCGCCAGCCAGAACTGCAGCTTGAGCTGCAGCAGCGTGAAGCCGAAATAGGCGCCGAGCATGAAGAAGGCGCCGTGCGCCAGGTTGGGAATGCGCATCAGGCCAAAAATCAGCGAAAAGCCCGATGACAACAGGAACAACAGGCCGCCGAAGGCCACGCTGTTGAGCGTCTGGATGATCCAGAACTGCCACTGCATCTACGTTCCGCCTTCCCCCGCTTGAATCCTTTTGCTGACTGGATAAGCGGCG
>VAZM01000552.1:0-407 GCA_005883135.1 Alphaproteobacteria bacterium | reverse complement strand
TAAAGGCTATCGATGGACACGAGCCCCCTCACCCCAACCCTCTCCCCGCCCGAAGTCGGTTTTACCCGACTTCGGCCAACTCAAGCGCCGAACTCGGGCAAGCCCGAGTTCGGGTGGGGAGAGGGAGCACACCGAGTTCGTGGCAGGATAGTTTAGCTGGGCAAGGAGTCTACTGCTCGAGGTTCTTCGCCGGCGGATAGTCGCGTGAATAAACCGGGTTCTTGAGAAACTCGTCCTGCTTATAGGTCCAGAACTGGCTGACGTCGGGATAGGTCTTGATCACCGCGTTGACGTAACGGCCGTCCTTCTTCTCCACCTTGCGGATGTAGATGTTGCCGATGACGTTGCCGAACTCGTCGAACCGCACCGGGCCGCGCAAGGTGTTCGGCACCTTCGCCTCCCTGAGC
>VAZM01000547.1:2818-4068 GCA_005883135.1 Alphaproteobacteria bacterium | reverse complement strand
ATGCAGCCGACACCGGCATCGGCGTCGAAGGCATCGACCGCGCCGAGGAGCTCGTCCATCAGCGTGACGTTGAGCGCGTTCAAGGCCTGCGGCCGGTTGAGACGGACGATGCCGACGCGGCCGCGTCGTTCGACAATGATGGTTTCGCTGCTCATGGCTGTCCTTGGCTTGCGTTCAGACAGGCCATGCTGTCATGGCGCTTCGCGCGCGGAAAGCCCATGCCGCTGCCGGCTCGTGGCTTGCCCCGTCACCCGGTCGGTCAGTCAAGCCTTGTCAGGACTAGCGCTGGCAGACTGGGCAGAAGAACGTCGATCTGCCGCCCTGCACCATCCGCCTGATCGTGCCGTTGCAGCGCGGCGTGGGGCAGGGCTTGCCGGCGCGGTCATAGACGCGAAAATTGTGCTGAAAATCGCCGAGCTCGCCGTCGGTGCGGCGATGATCGCGCAGCGATGAGCCGCCGGCCGCGATCGCCTCCGCAAGCACCGCCTTGATGGCATCGACCAGCCGTTGCGCGTTCGGCGCACCGGCCTTGGTCGCGATCGTCGACGCGCGCCGCTTGGGCGAGAGCCTTGCGCGGTGGAGCGCCTCGCAGACATAGATATTCCCGAGCCCGGCCACGACCCGCTGGTCCGACAGCGCCGCCTTGAGCGAGGTCTTCTTGCCTTTGCACGCGCGCGCAAGCGTCGCCGCGTCGAATTCGTTGCCCAGCGGCTCGGGGCCGAGCGCGCGCAACAGCGGCTCGCGGTCGAGTTCGGCGCGCGGAACGAGCTTCATCATGCCGAAGCGGCGCGGATCGTTGAAGGAAATGCGCGCGCCCGAGGACATGTGGAACACGACGTGATCATGAGCCGCGTTCCTTGCACGTTCGTGATAATAGCGGCCGGGCATGGCCTTGCCGCGTCGATGGGCGACCCGAAACGAGCCCGACATGCCGAGATGCATCACCAGAACCTCTCCCGAGGAGAGATCCGCGAGTAGATATTTGGCGCGCCGGCCGAGTCCTTCGACTGTTTTGCCTTCGAGCCTCGCGGCGAAATCCTGACCCAGCGGCCAGCGTAGGTCGCCGCGATGCGCGATGACTTTGAGAAAGCGCGCCCCTTCCATCACCGGCTGAAGCCCCCGGCGCACGGTCTCGACTTCCGGCAGTTCGGGCATGGTTAACTCCCGCCCGACACATAGCGTCCTGCGTGCTGGCGCGCTATGGTCGTGACGGCGAAGGACCATCGGCTATGCCGCGCGAACACACCTAC
>VAZM01000547.1:0-2793 GCA_005883135.1 Alphaproteobacteria bacterium | reverse complement strand
AAGGCATGGTCGATGACGTTTTTCACAGCGTGGCGCGTCGTTACGACCTGATGAACGATCTCATGTCGGGCGGACTGCACCGCGCGTGGAAGCAAGCTCTTGTCACCGCGGTCAATCCGCCCAAAGAGCGCCCGGCAGCCGCCCGAGATACCGGGTCGGCAGCACCACGGTTTACGCTGCTCGATCTCGCCGGCGGCACCGGTGACATCGCCTTCCGCGTGATCCAGGCGGGAGGCAGTGGCACGCGTGCAACCGTCGTCGACATCAATGCCGACATGCTGGCGGTCGGACGCGCGCGGGCCGCCGAGCGCGGCCTCGACGACGCGATCGCCTTCATCGAAGGCAACGCCGAGGCGCTACCGCTCGCCGACCACAGTTATGATGCCGTCACCATCGCCTTCGGCATTCGCAACGTGCCGCGCATCGAAGCCGCGCTCAAGGAAGCCTATCGTGTCCTGCGGATCAGCGGGCGGTTCCTGTGCCTGGAATTCTCCACCGTCGACGTGCCCGGCCTCGATGCGTTTTATGACTTTTACTCCTTCAACGTGATTCCCGCGCTTGGACGCACCGTCGTCGGCGATGCCGAGGCGTACCGGTATCTGGTCGAATCCATCCGCCGCTTCCCGCCCCCGCATGCGCTTGCCGAAATGATGCGGGCGGCCGGCTTTGCCCGCGTCTCGTTTCAGCGCATGAGCGGAGGCATCGTCGCGCTGCATTCGGGCTGGCGATTGTGATCGCAAGCCCGGCCCCTCTCATCCGCCTTGGGCATGCCGGTTTCGTGTTCGCGCGCGAGGGGGTGTTCGCAGGCATCGATACGATGCTGCTGCCGCCGTCCGCCCGCGCGGCCGTGCGCCTGGCGCGGCTGGTCGAGCGACCCGCGAGCCGTGTCGCAGCAAATCGCATAGCAGCCGCGCTCACCCGGCTCGGCCCCACCTACGTCAAGCTCGGCCAGTTCCTGGCGACGCGGCCGGACGTCGTCGGGGTCGCATTGGCACGCAACCTCGAGGCCTTACAGGACAAGATGGTACCGTTTGCGCAGGCGGAGGCCGAACGCGCGGTTGAGGCCGCGTTGGGCAAGCCGCTGGCCGAGCTGTTCGCTTGGTTCGGCGGGCCGGTCGCGGCCGCATCGATCGCGCAGGTGCATCGCGCCGCGGTCGCAACCGCTGGCGGCGCTCGCCCCGTCGCGGTGAAGGTGCTGCGCCCAGGGGTCGAGCGGCGTTTCAAGGTCGACCTCGACGCTTTCACCTTCGCGGCGCGCCACGCCGAGAAGATATCCGCGCAAGCGCGGCGGCTGCGGCTCGTCGAGGTGGTGGAGACGCTCCGCCGTTCGGTCGCAATCGAGATGGATTTGCGGTTCGAGGCGGCCGCGCTCTCGGAAATGGCGGAGAACACCAAACAAGACCCCGACTTCCGGGTGCCCGCCGTCGACTGGGGCCGCACCGCGCGCGACGTGCTCACGCTCGAATGGATCGAGGCGACGCCGCTCTCGGACCGCGCCCGGCTCGAAGCCAAGGGCTTCGACCTCAAGCGTCTCGCTCGCGCGGTGATCCAAACGTTCTTACGTCACGCCCTGCGCGACGGTTTTTTCCACGCCGATATGCATCCCGGCAATCTGTTCGTGGACGACGCGGGCGAACTGGTTGCAGTCGACTTCGGCATTATGGGCCGACTCGGCTCGAAGGAACGGCGCTTCCTCGCCGAGATCTTGCTCGGCTTCATCACCCGCAACTATCAGCGGACCGCCGAACTGCATTTCGAAGCCGGCTACGTACCGCGGCATCATTCGGTCGAAAGTTTTGCCCAGGCGATCCGCGCCATCGGCGAGCCGATTCACAATCGCACCGCGGAAGAGATCTCGATGGCGAAGCTGTTCGCCCTGCTGTTCGAGGTCACCGGGTTGTTTGACATGCGGACCCGGCCCGAGCTTCTGCTGCTGCAAAAGACTATGGTGGTGGTCGAAGGGGTCGCCCGCTCGCTCGATCCCAGGCTCGACATGTGGGCGGTGGCCGAGCCGGTGGTGCGGGAATGGATCGAGCGTAATCTCGGCCCCGTCGGGAGGATCGAAGACGCCGCGGAAGGCGCGATCGAAGTCGGCAGGGTGCTGGCCGATATGCCGGGCCTGCTCTCGCGCGGCGCTCTGGTGGCGGAACAGCTCGACGCCATCACCCGCGACGGCCTGGTGCTCGCGCCGCAGACGGTCGCCAACATCGGGCACGCTCAGGCGCGGCGCAACCGGTGGACCGCGGCCGCCTTGTGGACGATCGCCCTGCTGCTCGGCTGGCTGATCTACTTGCTCATTCGTTGATGCTGTGATTGCATTGATTGCACTGCAATCATATGCTAGTTGCCCCTGCGGAGCGGTGCATGGCCAGCATCACCATTCGCCAACTTGATGAAGAATTGAAACGCCGACTGCGCCTGCGCGCGGCGCGCAACGGCCGCTCAATGGAGGATGAGGCGCGCACCATTCTGCGCACCGCCGCTGCGCTGGATGACAAGGCGCAACTGGAAGAAGGCGCGGGCTCCGCGCGTATCCTCCAACGCGAGCCAAAGCGCCGCGGGGTGAGGGCGGATGCTGCGGCGCCCCCGGCAGGGAACACACACGCCGGCCGCACGCTACGCATTCTGCTGATCATCGGCGGCGGGATCGCCGCCTATAAGGCGCTCGATCTCATCCGCCGATTGAAGGAGCACTCCCTCACCGTGCGCTGCATTCTCACCAAGGCCGCGCAGGAATTCATCACGCCGCTCTCGGCTGGCGCGCTCTCGGGCGAGCGCGCGTTCACGGATTTG
>VAZM01000186.1:4593-13693 GCA_005883135.1 Alphaproteobacteria bacterium | reverse complement strand
TTCGCGACGGAAACTCTAATAATTCAGTGGAAGAATCGAGTGATCCACGTAACTGCAAGTATTTGATACATTTAACTTTTGGCATTCCGCCCCTGGGCACCATCATCATCGATCAATCGTTCGGCACGATTTGCCGTGAGACGAGCCCCGCCACCTCCAGGTCGTCGCCGTCGCCGCGCTGGCCGAGATCCTTGGCGACACCGTCGCGGTCCTGCATCTCGCGATTCTGGCTCATCTTCCATTTGCCCTCGAGCCGCGTGACAGCGAAGCGGAAGCGGACGATGCCGCGCAACATCACATCGATGTAGCTCGCGGGCGCGTCCGTGACCATCCACGGTTGCGTTTCGTTTCGCTCCTGCTGAGCGGTGAGCTCGCTCACGTGCCGGCGCAGCCACTCCTTGTCCTGCATCACCTCGGGACGGCCATAGGCGTGCACCACCGCATAGTTCCACGTCGGCACGACCTTGCCGTGCAGCGACTTCGACGGATACCAGTTGGGCGTGATGTAACCCTCCGGCCCCTGAAAGATCATCAATGCCTCGGTGGCCGCGGCCAGATCCTTCCAATGCGGATTGGCGCGCGCGAGATGGCATTCGATCACCCCGTATGCGCATTCGCCCTTGAGCACGGTCGGCAGATGGGTGGCATAAAGGCCGCTTGACCCGCACGATATGAACGCAGCCAAAGGCTTGGCGCGCATCAGCGCATGCATCTGCGCAACATCCTCGACGCGATAATGCTCGGGCTGGTACATGGCAATCACCCGTGATCTAGAGCCGGGCCGAGAGAAAGCAGAACTACCAGCGGGCGGCAAGTGATGTCGGCTGCAGCTAACAAATCCATCTCCGTCATTGCCGGGCATAGCGCGTCAAAGACGCGCGTAAACGCGCTTATGCCCGGCAATCCATCCATCTTCGTAAGAAGGTTCTGCAAAGAAGATGGATGCCCGGGTCAAGCCCGGGCATGACGGAAGACGAAGCGGCTGGATGCGGAGAGGGAGCACACCGAGCTTCGGTGCGCTCCCTCATCGAAAGCTCATTGCGAGACCAAGACTACGCGCCCTTGGATTTTGCCTTCTGGTGGCTCTCCTCGGCGCCGGCACTGCGTCCTTTGCGCGGGGCAGGCTTTGCATCCTGAGCCGATTTCGCCGCAAGGCGCACGCTCTTCGCGCGCTCTGCCGACTTGGCGGCAAGGCGCTCTCGCTCTGTCGACTTCGTGGCGACCTGCTCCGCCTTGGGATGCCGTCCCGATTTCGCGGCGAGACGCTCCGCCTTCGCCGGCGATGCCGACTTCGCGGCGACGCGCACCGCCTTGGCGTTGTGCTTGGGTTTGTCGGCGCTGCGCGTGAGCGCGGTGCGCGAGATTCGCTTCGTCCGCGGGAACACCGCAACGCGCGCGACTGCGTCGACACTCTTGGCGGAGGCTTCCAAGGCGCGCACGGGCGTTGGCGCGGCTCGCGACAACGAGTCTGCCGCACTTGCCATATCCTGGATCATGGCATTGCCGGCCTCGAACATGCTGTCGAGGTCGTAGGGTCCCGCCGACGACACGGTCTCGCGCAGGGGATTCTGTGCCACGATCATTTTCACGCTCGTGGGCTGGCAATGATTCCATTCCGCGCGGTCGCGCGGGCCATAGGGACATACCACGCCGTTCTTGGCGGCGATCCGATGCCATAGCTCCGCTTCGGCCGATCCGGGCTCGCCGATGCCGCGCATGTCGACGGCGAGCCCATAGGTGTGAAGCGAATTGAATTTGTTGGAAAAGCCGCCGACGCCGAATGCCGGCGGCCGGTAGGCCGAGAACACGCTGGCGGACGGCAGCCCGGCGCTGCGCGCCTCGCGGATCGCGTGTTCCAGCCGAACCGCGAATTCGGGATGCAGCCGTCCGATCGCCACCTCTGGTCCTTGCAGCGTCATGGTGTAACCGGGGCTCGCGGTCTCGACCAAATAGGCACGCGCTTCCGCGATTTCGGCGAGCGTCTTCGACGCCTCGCCGCTCGGCGTCTCGATGCAAGGCGTCTCGTTAGCCGACGGGGCCGACGGATCCGAAGGGTGAACCACGATGTCGTCCAAGCCGCATGCGGGAACGGGAGGCGCCGCGTGCAGTGACGCATCCGATCCCGAGGCGTCGGACAGCGCGACCTCGGGCACCGAGGGGAGCGCAATGAAGGCGGCGGCGAGCGGCGGCAGCGCGGCCGCGCAAGTAGAAATTCCGGCGAGAAATCGTCGCATGCTATCCCCGTGCTGATTTTCGGGAGTGTCCGCGCGTACGGACGGGTCGCAGGTCTACGACCAATTGCGTCGAGAATGTGATATGTCCGCGCGTAGACGCTATCGCGGCGAAACGAATCGTTTCGGCTGTTTCAATATGTGATGAGCGCGGAACTCAGGCGCCGAAGTTCCAGCTTAGAGAGTACATTGCGCCGATGTGGGTCACCGGGATTCATTCCCGCGCCGCGTCGGTGGGGTCACGCTACTGCATCAGTTGCCGCAGGCGCGCTATCGCCGTTTGTGCCCTCTCCCCGGTGGAGAGAGGGCAACTCTTTTTTGCAACATCAAGAAACGGGTGAGGGGATTCGCATCCATCAGTGCCGCCGTAACCCCCTCTCCCTAAACGGGGAGAGGGAGCACACCGAGTTTGCGCTCAGACGATGCGACATCACGCACTAGCATCAGTTGCGCTCGCTCCCGGCGATCCACGTGGTGAGAACCGTCATGTCGCTCGGGTCGAAAGCGACCAGATCGGCGCGATAGCCTGCGGCAAGCCGGCCGAGCATCTGCCCCAGACCTAGGAACGTCGCCGGATTCGCCGACGCAAACCGCAGCGCCTCCGGCAAAGAAACTCCGAGGAGGCGAACGCAATTGCCGACCGCGCGCGCCATATCGAGCGCCGTCCCGGCGAGCGTACCATCGTCCCTGACGCAATAGCCGTCGCGTGCAGTGATGGTGTCTCCGTAAAGTTTGAAGTCGGAGCGGCTTCCGCCGACCGGCGGCATCGCGTCGCTCACCAGAACGGGGTGTCCCAGGCCGCGCAGCGCGAGGCGCAGCATGGCGGGATCGACGTGCACGCCGTCGACGATGAGGCCGTACCACGCGTCGGGCGATTCCAGCGCTTGTGCGATCGGTCCGCCCTCGCGGCTGGACATCGGCCGCATCGTGTTAAAGAGATGGGTGAAGCCGGTCAGTCCCTCCGCCATCGCGGCACGCGTCTGCCCGTAGGTTGCCATGGAATGGCCCAGCGACACGCGGACGCCGGCCGCGACGAGGCGCGCGATGAAACCCGGCGGGACCACTTCCGGCGCCAAGGTCACGAGCAACGCGCCGTTGCGCGGTGCGGTCAGCATTGCGAGGTCATCCGCCGAGGGCTGCCGGAAGCGCCGCTTGTCGTGCACGCCCGGCCTCTCGCCGGAGAGATAAGGGCCTTCCAGATGCAGGCCGAGAATGCCCGGCTCGCTGCCGGCAATGGCGTTGACCGCCTCCAATGCGAGCCGCATTTTCTCCGCGCTGTCGCTGATGAGCGTCGGCAGCAGGCCCGTGGTCCCACGTTTCCTGTGCGCAGCCGCGATGGTGCGGATGCCTTGCACCGTCGGCTCGTCGTTGAACAAGACGTCGCCGCCGCCATTCACCTGCAGGTCGATGAATCCCGGCGCAAGCCATGCGCCCTCGGGTAGCGCATGAATGGAGATGGTGCGCGGGAGGTCCGTCGTCGCCACGAGATCGGCGATGCGAGCGCCATCGACGACCACGGCGGTGCGCTCGCGCACAACCGCGCCGTCGAAAACATGGTCCGCCGCGATGGCGTGCAGCCCCGGCCTGTTCATCTGGTGCGCGTGATCTTTTGCAAATGGCGCGGCAGGTCGACGTTGATGCCCCGGCTTTGCGCGACGCGGATCGCCAAGGCGTAGAAGGTCTGGATCAGGCACACCGCGTCGGCGTCGGGGTGATCCGGCGGCAGCGCCGGCAGACCTTCGGGCTCCGCCTCGCCGGTCATGAAGACGTTGGCGTTCTTGCGGCGCAGATCCGCGGCGAGCGCGCGCAGCCCCACCGCGGCCTGATCCGTGGGCACGAACATGAGCGCAGGATACGACGACTCCACAAGCGCGATTGGGCCATGCAGGAATTCGGCGCTGCTGAAGGCTTCGGCATGAAGGTTCGAGGTTTCTTTCAGCTTCAAGGCGGCCTCGCGCGCGATCGCCAGCGTGGGACCGCGGCCGAGGCTCACCAGGCTCTTCGCCTCGCACAGCGGTTGCAAGGCCGCGCTCCAATCGAGCCGCATGGCCGCCGCGAGCCGATCCGGCAATCGCTCGATTGCCGCGCGTAAGTCATCGAGGTCGGCCCATGCGGCGGCGAGATGAAGCCACGCGGAGAGGCTGGTCACAAAGGTCTTGGTGGCCGCCACGCTGAGCTCCGGGCCGGCAGCCATCGGCAGCACGATGTCGGACGCTTTCGCCAGCGGGCTCTCGCCGTCATTGACGATGGCCGCGGTGAGCGCGCCGGCGGCCTTGGCCATCTCGACCGACTCGATGAGGTCGTCGCTTCGTCCGGACTGTGAAACCGTGAGGAAGAGCTGGCCCGCAAGTGTCATCCGCCGCCGGTAGATGGTGGCCACGTTGGGCGCAAACGCGCCCACCGGGATGCCGAGATGGCGCTCCAGCAGATGCTTTCCGAACGTCGCCGCATGGGCCGAGCTTCCGCGCGCGCAGGTCAGGACGAAGTTCGGCGGCGTGCGCCTGACCCGACGCAGGAGCTCCGCCAACGGAGCTTGCAGCGCGGCTCCCTGCCGCCGCACGGCGTCGGGGCCGGTTTGCCAGTCCGCTTCGATGTTGATGCCGCCCTCGCTCACGGGGAAGACCTCGAAGCGGTGAGGTCGCGATGCAAGGACTCTGCCGCATCGCGGGCCAATTGCAGCGCGCCCGCGAGCGCGTCGCCGCGGGGGACGACGAGATGACGGCGCGTCGTCTCCGCCAGCCATGGCTCGATCGGTCCGGCAAGGCCGCCAGCCAGGCAAAGGCGATCGGTCCCGAGACGAACGAGCGCTTGCGCCAGGGCGTCGATGTGTGCGCCGGCAAGCTGCAACAGCTCGATGGCGACCGGATCACCGTCGGCGGCATGCTCGATGATCTCCGGTGCGAAGGTCGCGAAATCCTTCGGCAAGGCGCCGGTCATCCAATCGACGATGGCGTGCGGGTCCGATCGAAATTTCGCCAGCAGCGAGCGCAGCAGCGGCGTCCACGTGACGCGCCCGTCGCAGGCCCACAACGCGCGGCGCAGCGCCTCGCACCCGAGCCAGGCGCCGCTTCCTTCATCGGAGATGGGCCAACCCCAGCCGCCGACCCGATGCTGACGCCCATTGAGCTCGGCCCAGCCGATGCTGCCGGTGCCGATCACGATGATGCCGCCGTCGCGTCCGCCATGGGCGCCGACGCAGGCGGCCTGGGCATCGGTGACGAAAACCGCCCTGCGGTAGGGGTGCTCATGCTGGCGTGCCGCCTCGAGCTGGCTCGGCTCGCTGGCCCCCGCCAGTGCCAAGCAGGCAACGATTCGATCGAAATCACGTGTCGACAGTCCCGCGGCGGTCATGCATTGAACCGTTGCCTCGTGCACCGAGGCAAAACTTTGCTCCACTCCCAGGCGAATATTGGCCGCCCCGGCGCTCCCTTCGCTTAGCGTGCGGCCCGAGATCGTGCAAAGGCGGGCGCGACATCCGCTGCCGCCCCCGTCGATGCCGAGCAAGAGGACATCCGCCGGCCCGTTCATTTTCGACTGCCCCTCGGCCGGCAAATGCGCGAGAACCAATTAGGATCGACAAGTGTTCTTTTGCGTGTCAGCATTCCGCGTGAATCATGGATACCGAACGCGCGAGCCCCCGATATTCCGATATCGATGCGTGGGCGCCCTTGGACATCGCCGAGGCGCTGATCGAGGGTCAGTTCACGGCAGTGGCAGCTGTCAGGGCCGCCCGCTTTGAACTTTTCGAGGCGGCGCTGGCCGCCGCGGAAAGATTGCGTGGGCCCGGCCGCCTCATCTATGTCGGCGCCGGCACCTCCGGGCGGCTCGCCGTCCAGGACGGGGCGGAGCTCGTTCCGACATTCAGTTGGCCGCAGGAGCGGCTGCTGCTGCTCATTGCCGGCGGCAGGAACGCGCTGCTGCGTTCGGTCGAGGGAGCCGAGGACGCGGTCGATCAAGCTCACCGCCTTACCCAACAGCACGAAATCGGCGGCGATGACGTCGTCATCGCCGTCGCCGCCAGCGGCACCACGCCGTTCACCGTCTCCTGCCTCAATGAAGCAAAGCGACGCGGCGCTTTGACGATCGGCGTTGCCAACAACCGCGACACTCCGATCCTGAAAGGGGCCGACCACGCGATCTGGCTCGACACCGGCGCGGAGCCGATCGCCGGGTCCACCAGAATGAAGGCCGGAACGGCGCAGCGTATCACGCTCAATGTCTTCTCGTCCCTGGTCATGATCTTGCTAGGGCGCGTGTATGACGGGCTGATGGTCGACCTCCAGGCGGTCAATCAAAAACTCGTGCGACGCAGCGAATCGATCCTGACCCGGCTCACCGGCAGGAGCGGCGAGCAGGCGCGCGAGGCATTGCATCGTGCAAACGGCAACGTCAAGCTGGCGGTGCTGCTTCTGCACGGCTGTGAGCTGAACGAGGCCACGGCCGTGCTCGATCGGGCAGGCGGGCAGTTACGCGCAGCGCTCGCCGACATCGGCAAGCCCGCTCCCGAGCCTGCCGATTTCAACGATCTGACGACGTGACGCGCTGGTCAGCCGGCCTGCCGGACACCGGGCCCAGGCTCGGAGGCGGCAGCGAGGAATTTCGAATCTTCTTTGTACCAGAAGTGCTCGCAGGAGCAGAACGGGCAGAATTTGCGTGCGAAAGTCCCGAGCGATTGTTTAAATTCCTTGGGATCAGCATCCATGCCCATGAACATGTAGTGGCCGGTGAGCCGGCAGCGTGTGATGACCTGAGCCATCGAGCTCCTCCGTCCTAAACGAAACGGCGATGAGACAACATCGCCGCCCGGAGAAGGTTCCGCGCCGGCGCGACGCCTCCGGTCGCGAAGCGTCGGCTAGCGGTCGTTGGCGGCGATCTCGGCGATGAGCTTCTTCAGGATGGCGTCGGCGAAGGTCTCGTAATTCTGCGCCGGGACCACGAACGCGCCTGCGCCGCCGATCACGTTGTCATAATAGTAGCGGTCGAGATCGGGCTCGAGCGCGAGGATCGGCAGGCCGTTGATGCCGATGCCGGCCGCGACCGCCGCGTCGCGGGCAAGCGCCACCGGCCGCCCCCGATTGTTCGAGCCGTCGCCTGAGACGTCGATGACGCGTCGGGGCGCGGCAAAGGGACTGATTGGAAACAGCGTCGCTGCGTAATCGATCGCGCCGCTGATCGAGGTGCCGCCGCCGAACAGCTGACGCGGCGCGCGCTCGATCGCGGCGGCGAACGCGCTCGCGGTTTCCTCCTCGCCGACGAGGCTCCATCCTACCGTCTGCACCTGCTGCGCCGGCCCGGTCCATTGCAGCATCGTGACCGCGATCGCCCGGTTGGGACCGGAGCGGATCGCTTGCAGCACGCGCGCATGCCGGAACGCAGCGACATAGCCGCTTTTCTGCAGATCGAAGCGGACCCGATCCACGCTGCCCGACGCGTCGACGGCGAGCACGAGCTGAAGATCGGCTGCGGTCTGCGCCGGCGCGGGCGAAGCGCATACGAGCAGCGCGAGGAGTGCCAACGCGATGGTTCTTCTCACCTCGAGCTCAAATGCGATGATTGCGCCTGCCCAGAGTTTCGCTGGACACGCGGGCAAAGGTCGCGACGATGCGGGCGCCCGCGCGAATGGTTCCGGTGACGCTTCCCGCGACTTTGGAATTGCCGCCGCGCCGCCGATGGTAGTCGGCGGGGATCTCCAGGATGCGCAGCCCCGCTCGCGCGGCTCGCATCTGCATCTCGAGATTCCATCCATAGGTCAACTCGCGCATCCCCAGCTGCATGAGCGCGTCGCGGCGGATCGCACGTAAGGCGCACATGTCCGTATACCGCACGCCGTAAAGGAGCCGCATGCCCCAGCCGGCGAGCCGCCCCGCCGCGAGCTGGTGCCAGGCGATGCTTCCCGGCTCGCGATTGCCGAGGACGCGCGAGGCGATGACGAAATCGTAGCAGCCGGAGCGGATCGGCTCGACCAGCCGGCCGATGCTGTCCGCATCGTCGGCGCCGTCGCCGTCCATGAAGACGACGATGTCGGCGTCCTCGGCCGCCATCGCCGCCGCCAGGCACGCCCGCCCGTAGCCGGGTCCGGCGTCGATCACCTCTGCGCCCGCGGCTTGCGCCCGCGCGACGGTGGCGTCGCGGCTGCCGCCGTCCGCCACCATGACGCGGGATACGATGGCGCGCGGTAGGCTGCGCACCACATCCGCGATGGACTGCTCCTCGTCGAGGGTCGGAATGACGACGGCGACCGCGCCGCCGGCTTTTCCCGCCGCGCCGTCCTCGCGCAGAACAGCCGGGCTCGTCATTCAAAGGCTCCAGCGCAGGCCGCAATTCGCGCAGCTCGCCGCCGGTTTGTCCGACAGCAGCGCGTCGCGGAACGACCGGTACGCCGCGCCGTTCCAAATCTCTCGCAGGCTTTGCTGGGTGGCATCGCCCAACGTGTAGTTTTCGTAGCCGCGCTGCGAGAACGGCGCGATGCAGCAGGGCAGCGCGCGGCCGTTGGCGGTGAAATACATCACCGTCCACGGGCGCCGGCAGAGCGTCCAGGGCGAACCCTCGTCGTGGCGCTTGAGGCTCGTGCCCGGCTCCGAGGCGCCGCCGGAGGCGGCAAATGCGATGCCGCGAGAACGCGCGAGCTCGGCGGCCGCTTCGAGATGCGCTCCCTCCTCGCGCGTCATTCGCTCGTAGAGTGCTTGGTCGGGCCGAGCAAGGCCAATGGCATCCTCTTCGAAGAACACCAGGCGCTGCAGATAGACTTCGCGCACGCCGATTTGCGCCGCCAGTTCGACGAAGGCCGGCAGCGCGGCAACGGTCTCCTTGAGACCGGTCAGCCAAAGCGAGACGCGCGGCCGATCCGCTCCGTCACGATCCTGCAGATT
>VAZM01000186.1:1090-4509 GCA_005883135.1 Alphaproteobacteria bacterium | reverse complement strand
GGAGCTCATCCAAGCCGGCGGCGATGAGGGCGCGGCCGTTCCGTTCGTTGAGAAGCGTGCCGTTGGTATTGAACAGCACGTAGGTCCCGCGGTCCTTGAGGTAGCCGACCATCCTGGGCAGGTTTCGCACCAGCATTGGTTCGCCGACGCCGTGCAAGACCGCGCGTTGCAGGTTCGGAATCTGATCGACGATCGAGACGAACAGCTCCCAGCTCATGTCGGCGGGGGGCTCGAGCTCGGCGTAGGTGCGCGGGCAGGTCGTGCACAGGAGATTGCAGCGGTTTGTGGTCTCGAGATAGACGCAGACCGGCGGGCGGCCCGCATAGTTGCCGCGCTGCTGTTCGACGCTTTCGAAGTAGCGCCGGGGATCGACCCTGCTCTCAGGCGATAACGGCGTCGGCATGCGCCGCCTCCGCTTTGCGTCGGTACCGCACCGCAAACTCCACCGCCAGAATGAGAATGCACGGGACGTAGATCGGGATCGCTTGCCCCAACGTCGGCGGCCACTGCGCGAAGTAAAGCGCGCCGCAGGCGCAGGTGAGATAGATCGCGCCGACGGCGGGATAGAAACACAGGAACGGCACCAGCCAGGCGAAGTACCAGGCGTAATGCGGTGAAACCAGGAGAGTGAAAGCGATGGCGAGCATCATCCCGCCGGCGAGATCGCCGCCCGGCGTTCGCGGCCGCATGAGAACGAAGAGGGCGAGCGCCGCCATGACGGTTGCCGCGCCCAGCACATAGACCGCAAAGGCTTGCGGCGGCAGCGCGACGACGGCGCCGAGGAGTTGCCATAGGAAAATTCCCGACCCGCGGTCCAAGCCCTCTTCCCTGATGTAGCTACCGAGGAAACCGAACACCTTCGCACCAGCGCCGATATAGGGGAGATATAGCACCGCGATGGTGGCGACGAAGGCGACGGGAAAGCGCCAGTCCCAGCGCCGATAGAGCGCGGGAGCGGTCACCAGAGAAAAGTATTTGATCAGCGCGCCGGCGCCGAAAGCGATGCCGGCGAGGATCGGCGAGCGCCGTTCGGCGGCCAGGAAGGCCAGCAGCAGAAAGGCGATGGCGACGATGTCGACGTGGCCGCTGCGCGCGAACTCCCACACGGGTAGGGGATGCCACGCATAGAGCAGGATGCGCGAGCGCGGCAGGCCGCGCAGCGCAAGCAATCGCAGCATCGCCCACACGGCCAGCGCTTCGAAGGCCAGCATCGCAGCCTTCATAGCGATCGGAGCCTCGGAGATGCGCGTGACGAGATAGAACACGATCTGCGAGGTTGGCGGGTAGATCGTCGGGGCATAATCGGCGCGATTGATGTAGGGGTAGATCGCGGCGTCGCGCAGCGGCGTCAGCACCTCCGCGCTGGGAACGTGAAGATATGGATTGATACCGGCGGCTTGGACGCGGCCGTCCCAGATATAGCGGAAGAGGTCGTCGGAAACCGGCGTTCCCGGCAGGAGAAGACACCGCATGGCGACGCCGGCGAGAAGAATGGTCGCAAGCGCGCGGCCGCTCGCAACGCCCTCGGCCGCGCCGCGCAGGACGAGCCAGGTTGCGATCGCATAAGGTACGGCTTGGAGGAGGAGAAAGACGCCGATCTTGGGGTCGTCGAAGCGGTTGACTGTGGCAGCGCCGGTGGCCGACAGCACCAGCAGGCAGCCCGCGAGCGCCAGCAGCGGCCAATCGAGGCCGGTGATCCGTTTCACTCGGCAGCCCCCCGCAACGCGTCGAGGGCGAGACGATCCTTGAGTTGCGAACTCTCGAGCAACGACTGGAACAGCGCCCGCGTATGCCGCGGCTGCGCGGGACGAAGGCCCGCAGCGAACGACTGACCCTCGAACAACTCTGCCACGAGCATTTTCAATGCCGAGACATCGTCGACGTCGTACCACGTGGGCAGAATATGCATGGGCAGACGCAATTCGGCGGCGCGCTCTTCCGTTTGTCGCGCGACGTGTTGCGTGCTCCAGGCGATGTCCTCGAACAACCGGCGATGTCGCGCCTTGACCCCGAGCAGGTAATAGCCGCCGTCAAGGGCTGGGCCGAGCACCGCCCGGTCGCCCGGTTGCGCAAGCACCTCGGCGGCTTCGAGCAGGAGCGAGGTGGGCAGCGTCGGGCTGTCGGAGTTGACGACCACTGCGGCGCGATGGCCGCGTTCGAACAGATTTGCAATGGCGTGGTCGAGGCATTCGCCCAACGACGGATGACAGGCTTCGATCAGCGCGATGTCCGGCGGCAGATTGGTCTGAAAGAACGGCTGCGCATCGGCGGGTCCGTAGGCGATATAGCCGGCAATCGAGCTCTGAGCCGCGGCGGCGAGGATGTTCTCGGCAATATCGCGCACGAATGCCGTGTTACATTGCGCCGCTTGCTCGAAGGTCAGCGGTGGAACCAACCGCGTCTTGGTGCGTGCCGGCACCGACGCCTTGGCCATCGCGGCGATCCCGCAGGCCGGGATTTTGGCGTTGCCGAGGTTGCGGACGGCGCTGCGCATGACCACTCCCATCCCTCGCGATACGGCAAGCGGTGCTCGGTTGGTGCAGCGGAAATCACAACAACGATTTGCGCCGCATGGCTAGCCTACCGCGTCGAGGCAAGAGCAGCCGCCCCGATCGCCTCACACATTCGTGAGCGCGAGTCCACACGATCATTTCTACTGCTTAGGGGGCTCGAGGGGAAGGCGCGCTGGCCAGAACCAACGAGGCATCAAATTTTGCGATCCATATCGGGGAGTGTCCGAGAGTCCAGAAGTGGCTGCGAACCTCGAGGCTCCTCACCGGTGGCGCCTTGCCTTGCGCCTTAATCTGCGCAAGCGCATCTCGGCACGCTTTTCGGCACGCTTTTTGCGGCAGGCCCTGCACTTGCAACCGACCTCTTTGATAAATGAATCGAAATAGTCGCGGCCGTAGTGATAGGTGATCTCGTCGCCGGGCTTGATGTTTTTGATCGCCCGGATCTTGATCACGTGTTTGACGAAATAGACTTCGGCGTTGGGCCGGCAGGAATGGTTGATGTAGCGCCCCCGATTTCTGCGGCTGGAGCCGTCGATGGTCCAGCGGCTGTTGACTTCGAAAAGGTAGCGAGTATCGAGCTGGTCGGCGACTTCGGTCGTAATCTTGCGGCCGCTATAGCGAACGATGAATTGTCCCTTCTTGATCGGCACCCGGGCGAAGAGACCCAGCCCGGCTTTGGATCGGCGGATCTGGAGATGGCGCGACGGTGACAGTCTTGCGGGCATGCGATTATATATATTCCCCGATGCCGATCGGTTGCCAACCGGATCAGCATTGCCGCGCTCGATCCCGACGATCCGAGCGCAGGACTGCAGCGAGGGGTGAGATTCGAATCGGTTCCGTCCGCACGAGCATACCGGGAAATCCTGGAGCAAGGCGACCCATCACCCATTCCGCTCCACGTAA
>VAZM01000186.1:0-1055 GCA_005883135.1 Alphaproteobacteria bacterium | reverse complement strand
CGGACTGACTTGCGCCGCCTACCTCGCTAGGGCCGGTCTGAAAGTCAAGGTGCTCGAACGCCGAGCGATCGTGGGCGGCGCGGCGGTGACGGAAGAGTTTCATCCGGGTTTCCGAAACTCGGTCGCCGCTTACGCCGTGAGTTTGTTAAACCCGAAGATCATCGCCGATCTTCGGCTTTTCGATCACGGCCTCAAGATCGTCGAGCGCCGCGCGCAAAACTTCCTTCCGGCCTTGGACGGCAGCTACCTGCTCGTGGCGCAGGAACACACCGAGAGCAATATCGCGAAATTCAGCGCGAGCGACGCCGAACGCTATGCCGCCTTCACGCGTGAGCTCGACGGCAGCGCCGATCTGCTGCGCGGTCTTGTCCTGCAGGCGCCGCCAAACCTCACGCGCGGTGCAAAACTCGCGAGCCTCGGCGAGGTGCTCAAGGCTGGACGCTTGGGCAACCGGCTGCGACGCCTCTCCACGGACAATCTGCAGACGCTATTCGATCTCATGACGAAATCGGCCGGCGATTATCTCGACGGCTGGTTCGAGGGCGAACTNNNTTCGACGCCATCGTCGGAAATTACGCTAGCCCGTACACGCCCGGTAGCGCCTACGTCCTCCTGCATCACGCTTTCGGTGAGGTGAACGGAAAAAAGCGCCTCTGGGGGCATGCGATCGGGGGCATGGGCGCGATCACGCAAGCGATGGCGCGCTCGGCCGCGGCGCATGGCGTGGACATCGCGACCGAGGCCCCCGTTCGCGAGGTCTTGATCGAGAAGGGCAGGGCCGCCGGCGTGGTGCTCGGGAACGGCCAGATGGTCCGCGCCGCGGCGGTCGCCGCCAACGTCAATCCCAAGCTTCTTTATACCGCGATGGTCCCGCCGGGCGCGCTCGAGCCTGTCTTTCTTCGCCGCATGCGCGCATGGCGTTGCGCCTCCGCAACCTTCCGCATCAACGTCGCGCTCTCGCAGCTGCCGAGCTTCACGGCGCTGCCGGGACGCGATTGCGCCGACCATCACACCGCCGGAATCATTCTGGCGCCGAGCCTCGCCTATATGGATCG
>VAZM01000546.1 GCA_005883135.1 Alphaproteobacteria bacterium | reverse complement strand
CGCTCCGCCTCAATGTCCCTACTTCAATCCTGTTGCGCGCCGACGAGGTCATAGAATGAAACGGCGCGAGTCCATGGCGCTGCTCGGCTGCGCAGCAGCCGCGTGGCCGCTGGCGGCGCGGGCGCAACAGGCGGGGAAGCTGCCGACCATTGGGTTCCTTGTCGCAGGTACGCCTTCATCCCATGGCCAATGGGTCGCCGCCCTTGTGCGGCGGTTGCATGAACTTGGCTGGATCGAGGGCCGCACCGTCACAATCGAATATCGCTGGGCGGAGGGTCGCACCGAACGCTTCGACGAAATCGCGGCCGAGTTCGTCCGGCGCAAGGTTGATGTCATTGTCACATCAGCAACTGCGGCAATCGTGGCTGCCAAGCAGGCGACGTCGGTCATCCCGATAGTTTTCGCAGCAGCGGGCGACCCGGTTGAAACCGGTCTGGTCGCGAGCTTGGCGCGACCGGGCGGCAACGTCACCGGTCTGTCGATCCAGCAAACCGATGTTGCGGCCAAGCGACTCGAACTTTTGCGCGAGGTTGTCCCCGGTCTCCGCCGGTTGGCGATCTTGGGCAACGTCGACGGTCCCGCCGTCCTATTGGATATGCGCGAGGTCCAAACAACGGCCCGTCCGCTCGGCCTTGAGGTCGTCACATCAGAAATCCGGCGAGGCGAAGACATCGCGCCCGCCTTCGAGACACTGAAGGGCCGCGCGGATGCACTTTATGTCTGTATCGACCCGCTGGCGCATAGCCACCGCATTCGTATCAATACCTTGGCGCTGGCCGCGCGACTGCCGACGATGCACGGTTCTCGGGAACCGGTCGAGGCGGCAGGTCTGATGTCCTATGGACCTAACCACCCGGACTTGTGGCGGCGCGCCGCCGACTATGTGGACAAAATTCTGCGTGGCGCCAAGCCGGGCGACCTGCCAGTCGAGCAGCCGAGAAAATTCGATCTCGTCATCAATCTGACAACCGCCAAGGCGCTTGGCCTCGAAATCCCACCGACGCTACTCGCTACCGCCGACGAGGTCGTCGAATGAGGCGGCGCGAGTTCATCACGCTGCTCGGAGGTGCGGCGGCTGCGTGGCCGCTCGCAGCACGCGCGCAGCAGCCGGCGATCCCGTTGGTGGGGTTTCTCCACGGCTCGTCGGCTACGGTGTTTGCGGACCGTTTGAGGGCATTCCAACAGGGCCTCAAGGAGACCGGCTTTGTTGAAGGAGAGAACGTCGCGATCGTGTACCGGTGGGCTGAGAATCAATTCGATCGATTACCAGAGCTTGCGGCGGATTTGGTTCGACGACGGGTGGCTGTGATTGCGGTGAATACTCCGGCCGCCCTGCCTGCAAAGGCAGCGACGGGAAGAATCCCCATCGTTTTCCTCGTCGCGGAAGATCCAGTTCGGACCGGTCTTGTTGCCAGCATCGCGCGACCAGGGGGCAACCTTACAGGCGTCAACATAATCAGCGGGGAAATGACCTCAAAACGGCTGGAGTTCCTGCGCGAACTGCTGCCGTCGGCCACTCGTGCCGCGTTGATTGTGAGTCAATTCGTCATTGTCGGGAGCACACGTCAAGACTTCGAAGTGGCCGCACACGCAATGGGACTGGAATCCGACATCCTAAACGCCAACACTAGCCGTGAGATCGATGCTGCTTTCGCAACCTTTGTGAACCGACGCCCCGACGCAGTTTTCGTTTCCACTGATCCCTTTTTCACCAGCCGGTGAGTTCAACTTGCTAACCTGGCGGCACGTCACGGCATTCCGATGATTTCGGGCACTCGAGAAATTGCTGAAGCCGGAGGTCTGATGAGCTACGGATCAAACGTTGTGGATGCATCTCGTCAGGTCGGCGTCTATGTTGGGCGTATCCTCAGGGGCACCAAGCCGACGGAATTGCCCATCATCCAGTCAAGTAAGTTCGAGCTGGTTATCAATGCCCAGACAGCCCGGATTCTCGGCCTCACCTTGCCGGATCGGCTGCTAGCGCTTGCCGACGAGGTGATCGAATAAGGGCTGCGTTGCTGCGTCTGCTCACGACCGCTTATGGCACATCGCGTCTATTCTCGGCAACGCAGCACTTCGGCCGCTTTCGGATCGAAGCGGACGTGGACTGAGCCGCGCTTACAGAAAGTGGATTTCAGGGGCCGTGGCCTGTTGACGAGCGCGTGCTTACGACGGCGTTCCAGATGATCTACGGGCAAGAGAAGAGGCCGCCAACTGAGGCGGCCTATTCCTTAACGGTGTTGCGCTGGCTGAAAGCCGTAGAGGTGAAATTCGACAGCCGCTCGGCCAATTCATAGCTGCGGGCGAGGGCGAGGGACAGCCATCGGCGCTCCATGTCCAGATAGTCGGCCTTAGCGGTCTCGGTCAAAGCTTCGTCAGACAGCCGCTTGCATTCCTCGGCACGGCTGTAGCACTCGGGAATGTCTCGACTAAGATTCTGGAGCATGGCGCGTCTCCCAAGCCGAATACAGGCGGGAGCGCGATTGGTCTCTCAGCCACCGACGCCTGAGTTCTGGTTGTTATTGGCCGGTGATGAAGGAACCCTACACCTGATCCGGGACGGGATGTGTCGGTAAGCGGACTCAAATCAAATTTAAGACTGTGGAATATTCAAATTAGGAAAGGAGACTCGGAATTAGGACAGTACCGCAAGTTCGTCGGTCATTATGGCTTTCCCTGCCGCAGATCGGTGGCGCGCTCTTGCTGGTCAGCCAAACGGTCCCACTGTTCGGCCGTCTCTAGGACGGCGGCGCGGTCGCCGGACGGACAGAGCGCCACGGTTATCACTTGCGCTT
>VAZM01000545.1 GCA_005883135.1 Alphaproteobacteria bacterium | reverse complement strand
GCTCGGCCTGACAATTCCGCCCGGCGTACTCGCCATTGCCGACAAGGTGATCGAGTGAAGCGCCGCGACTTCATCACGCTGCTCGGCGGCGCCGCGGCCGCCTGGCCGATCGTGGTGCGCGCGCAGCATCCGCAGAAGATGCCACTGATCGGCACGCTGATGCCCAGCCCGGTGGAGGTTTCCACAAGTCTCGACGCGTTCCTGCAAGGGCTGCGCGATCTTGGTTACATCGAGGGACAGAACATCGCCATCGAACGCCGATTTGCCGATTGGAAACTGGATCGGCTGCCCGAGCTGGCAGCTGACTTGGTGCGACGCAACGTCGATGTGATCGTTGCAGTGAGCACGCCGCCGGGCCGCGCGGCCCAGCAGGCAACCAGAACCATTCCGATCGTCGTCGGGGGGATGGCCGATCCGGTCGGTGACGGGCTGGTCGCCAGTCTGGCGCAGCCGAACGGCAACGTGACCGGGACGACCTTCATTGGTCCCGAGTTGATCGCCAAGCGCCTCGGGGCCGCCCGCATCGCCGTGCTGTGGCATCCCGGAGTCTACAGCGATTATACGATGGCGCAGATGCTGCACGAAACCGAGGCTGCCGCCCGCACGCTGGGACTGGAGCTGCAAATGCTGGCGGCGCAAGGTCCTGGCGATTTCGACGAGGCATTCGCCGCAATGCGCCGAGATAGCGCCGATGCTCTCCTTCTGTTCCCGAGCCCGATGCTCTATCTGGAGCACAGGTGCGTCGTGGACGTCGCGAAGAGCAGTCGACTGCCTGCGATCTACGCCGCGAGGGAGTTCGTGGACGCAGGTGGGTTGATGTCCTATGGGGCGAACTTGCCTGCGCTGTTCCGGCGGACTGCGACCTACGTGGCCAAGATATTCAAGGGCGCCAAGCCCGCGGATTTGCCCGTGGAGCAGCCGGTCAAGTTCGAATTCGTGGTCAACCTGCAGACCGCCAAGGCGCTGGCTCTCGACATTGCGCCAACGCTGCTCGCGCGCGCCGACGAGGTGATCGAGTGAGCGCTCAGCTAAAACGTCGTGAGTTCATCACCCTGCTCGGCGGCGTGGCGGCGTGCCCGCTTGCGGCGCATGCTCAGCAACGCGCACCGATGTGGCGCATCGGGGTGTTGGAGGGATTTGCCGAGAGCAACCGAGAAGGGCAGGAGCGCACTGCGGCGTTCCGGGAAGGGCTGAAGCAGCTTGAATGGATCGAGGGCCGCAACATCCGGGTTGACATCCGCTGGGCCGCGCCCGGCGACTCGGAGCTGATCCCGCGGCTCGCGAAGGAGCTGGTCGCGTTGCAGCCCGACTTGATCCTGTCGTCAAGCACGCCGACGACGGCCGCGCTACTGAATGAGACGCGCACCATCCCCATCGTCTTTGCAAATATCTCTGATCCGCTGGGCAGTGGCTTCGTCGCGAGCTATCCGCGTCCGGGCGGCAATGTCACCGGCTTCACCAACATGGAACCCACCATGGCCGGTAAATGGCTTGAGCTGCTGAAGGAAAGTGCACCGCGCATGACCCGGGTCGCAATGTTGTTTAACCCGGCGACGGCGCCATATGCCGAATATTGGCTGAACCCCTTCAAATCCGCCGCGGGCGCCCTCGCCGTGGTGGCGACTGCCGCACCTGTTCACGAAGCATCCGAGCTCGAATCCGTGATTGCCGCACATGCTCGCGAGCCGAACGGCGGCCTGATCGTGATGCCGGATTCTTTCCCGCTCGATCATGCTGCGGCGATCACATCGCTGGCGGCCCGCTATCGGCTTCCCGCCGTCTATCCATACCGCATCTTCGCCGAACTCGGCGGCCTGCTGGCCTACGGAAACGACCGTCTCGATAGTTACCGCCGCGCGGCGGGATACGCCGATCGCATCCTCAAAGGCGAGAAGCCGGGCGAGCTTCCGGTGCAGTTTCCGGTCAAATTCGAACTGGTAGTCAATCTCAAGGCGGGCAAGGCGCTCGGGCTCGACCTGCCGCCCTCGTTGCTCGGCCGCGCCGACGAGGTGATTGAATGAAGCGGCGCGGGTTCATCACGCTGCTTGCCGGCGCGGCGGCGGCGTGGCCGCTGACGGCGCGCGCGGAAAAGAACGGCGGAGTGAGGCGCGTCGGCGTGATTATGGGCTTCGCCGAGGACGACGAGGTGTGGCAGGCCTATCTCGCGAGCTTCAGACAAGGCTTACAAGAGCTCGGCTGGACGGACGGGCGCAACATTCGCTTCGACTACCGGTTCACCGGCGAAAGCGAGGAACGTATGCGCGCCATGGCCGAGGAAGTCGTCGGCCTGACGCCTGATGTCATTTTCGTGTCGACCAATTCGGTCGTTTCGGCAACGCTGAAAGCGACGCGCTCCATTCCCATCGTCTTCACTTGGGTGTCCGATCCGGTTGGAAGCGGATTTGTGACCAACCTCCCGCGCCCTGGCGGAAACATCACTGGCTTTCACAATTTCGAGCAGGCCATCGGCGGTAAGTGGGTGGCTTTCCTCAAACAGATCGCACCCGATCTGCGCCGCGTGGCAGTCGTGCATGTCCCCGAGATCGTGCCAAACGTTGCGTTCCTGCATGTGATCGAGGCTGCGGCCCCTTCATTGGGGCTATCCGTGACGGCGGCCGAGGTCCGCAATGCCGCTGATATCGAGCGCGTTTTGTCAGCTTTCGGACAGGAGGGCGGCGGCCTCATCGTAACGCCGAGCGCACTGACGGCGACACGGCGCGACCTCATTATCGCACTGGCGGCTCGACACCGCTTGCCCGCGATCTATTCGTTCGGCTTCTATGCCGGGAGCGGAGGTCTGATGTCCTACGGGATCAATCAGCTCGAGCTCGTGCGAGCGGCAGCGTCTTACGTCGATAGGATCTTGCGGGGCACAAGCCCAGGCGATCTGCCGGTTCAGCTCCCGCTCAGATACGAGCTTGTCATCAATCTCAAAACCGCCGCAGCCCTTGGCCTCGCCGTGCCCAATTCACTGCAATTGCT
>VAZM01000544.1 GCA_005883135.1 Alphaproteobacteria bacterium | reverse complement strand
ACCCTAGAGCTGAGCCCAGCACAGCCTACCATTACGTCCGAACCGCCGCGCCTTTTGCCTCACAGCAAAATTGCGCTTCGATGTCGCAGATGGGCAAGAGCGGTCATTCGGCGATGCGGGCTCAATGTCCGATTTGCCCGAAAGCGGAACGGCTGGACTACGGGTTCGCCGCGTTTAGCGATGGTGCTTCACTGAACGGCGATGGCACCGACCGGGCTTGTCTCGAAAGGGCGGCTGATCCGCTGCACCGTGCCGGGATTAACTCCAAACTGTTTGGCAATGACGCGGACACCGGGCCTCCCAGGAGTCGCCAGAGCCTCACGGATCCGTTTTTCGAGTGCGGGGACGATTGGGGGCCGCCCAAGGCGTTTACCCTCATCCCTGGCCCGCGCGAGGCCAGCACGGACTCGTTCCTGAATCATCGCCCGCTCGAACTCAGCAAACACGCCCATCATCTGAAACATCGCCTTCCCGGCGGGGGTCGTGGTGTCCAGGCCCTGTTGGTGCAGGAATAGGTCGATCTTGAGCGCGTGTAGTTCGGAGAGGAAACCGACTAGGTCCTGCAAGCTGCGGCCTAGCCGGTCCACCGACCAAGCCATGACCACGTCGAATTCGCGACGTGCGGCATCACGGCACAGCTTGTCGAACGCCGGCCGCTTGTCGCGTCCCCTGGTGCCGCTGAGTGTCAATCGAAGTAATGTCCGCAGGAGGGATTAAGGGGGCACCGCGCGCATCCAAAAGAAGAAATACTTCTGCGCGCTGGCTTAAAGGTGCAAATTGAACTTCGCCCCCCAGAACCCAGTCGGCTGATGCCCGAAATACCAGACGGCACGCTTGCCGTTGTAGCTGACGAAGAACCGGGGAAACCAGAGATCACCACCCGCGAGCACGCACCACTGCCAGCCAGTCTCGGGCGGAAAGAGATCGTTTCGTTGAATGGTCATCACCGGCGGGCGACCGCGGACGGTGTAGTTCTTGTCCGCCACTCCGGCGACGAACGCACGGAAATTCTGCAGAGGGTTGCGGAGATGCCAGAGCAGTGCGCGTTGCCACTGCGGCAGGTCCGAGTTGTACCACTCCGCCTGCGCGAGCTTCTGCTCGGCGTCGTTGAAGAACCACCAGATCGGGTTGAACTTCAACCATAGCGAGACTTTCACTCGTCCGCTGATCGCGGCGCTTCGCTCGTCCGAGCTTAAAGTTACCACCTCCATCGCCGCGCTCCACGGCTGTTCTCACGATGGATCGAGCCAATGCGGCGCGGGAGGCACCGCGGTTCTCGAAACCATCAGCGCCGCCGCCCATCAATCCGCCGCCCAAAAACTCGCGGGCGTTCGCACGAAATTCCTTGCTGGCGAAGTCGAACGGTGCCCTTCCGCATCTGCGGCGGGACATAAGGTCGATCTTCGGCTCCAGGTGCTGGCGGCGTTTGTAGCAAGGACCGCGCGCATGCCCCCCATCGGTGCTTCTGCTTTTCTAGTGGAGCAGGGTTACGGCGTACGTGATGCCCGCGACGAACCCGCCCAAGCAGGTGAGCAGCAGCAGTTCTTCGATTTGCCTGACCATGGACGTCCTCCCCCGGAGAAGGTCCGGAGACTCCAACAACGAGGAGCGGGAACTTGGGTTCCAGGCGCGGGTTGAATTTCATCAAGAAGCGGGGAATTCCACGCGTTGAGCCGTCGATCGCAGGTCCGCTCCGGGGCAAACCGGAACGTTTGCTCATGTTGAGGCTTTCCGCCTCTCAAGCGTGGGAAAGGTGGTATCATTCCCATGCCTATCGACATGCTCGACGCTCTTAACCTCCCGTTTACGGCGCGCAGCGGAAAAACTCGCGCGCTCGCTCGCACAATGGCAAAATCATTTTCGGCTCGGTTCCGGCATTGACTATTCCCACTTAACTTGATGGACCGTCGGACCGAGCCACCAATCTGGCCATCGGGCGAAAGTGAGATACCGGAGGAGAATGAGATACCGGAAGGACGACGGTGCAGCTCCGGGTTTTTTCTTTGTGGTGGGGCTTGCGCTCGTGATGGTTTGGCTCACGCAGCAGGTCTTGCTTTAAGTGTCAGCCACCGCCTCGACTGTGGTAGCAGCGCTTGCTGGATCAACCGCCAGCCCGGATCTTCTCCAGCGTCGTTCGGGCATCAGGTCCTCTGGCTCTCGATTCAGACGGCGCGCCTGTGGGCGGCGGAATCTTCCAAGAGAAGCTTAGCCCCAAGGACAATGCGGATGACGTGGCAAGAACACTATTCGCCCGGTCACGCGGCCAACCCGACA
>VAZM01000543.1 GCA_005883135.1 Alphaproteobacteria bacterium | reverse complement strand
TTGCTCGACGTCACCTCGCGCATGAGCTCGTCGGTATGCAGGCTACCCTTCATGAGCAGCTCGCCTTTGGATTGGTGGATCAGCTCCACCGCCTTTGCCGCCGCGGCGTCGCTGTGGGGCACATCGACGACTTCGAAGCGGCTAATGTCGAGACCATGCTCGCGCGCGACGGTGGTGATCTTGGTGGCCGGCCCGACCAGGATCGGGACGATGATGCCGGTGTTCGCCGCTTCGATGGGGCCGCGCAGCGCCGTCTCTTCGCAGGGGTGAACGACGATGGTCCTTGCCGCCGGCACCTGCTTGGCCCTGACGATGAGCCGCTCGTACTTCGAAGCCGGGGGATCGCCGACCGGGCCGAGCGCCGCGATGTTGCCGATCTCGCTGTCCTTCAACATGACCGTCTCGTGCGTTCCGGCCGAAAGGCTCCGTCAGGATGCTCTTGCTGCCGGGACAACCGTCAGACTCCGCACCCCCGGCGATGCCTCATCGAGCCCGAATGCCTGGGCGATTCGCCCCAGACGCTCGTTCTCTTCGCCAAAGAACTCACCCCGCGCGCTCAGAACCTGCTTGATCAGATCGAATACCTTGCGCCGCGTCTCGGCCTCCGGGGGGAGCATCGACGGAAGCGCGGCGAGCGCAGCTTCCGTATCGACCATCAGCATTAAGAATTGCTCGCGGACGAGCGCTTTGAATTCCGGCAAGGGCATGTCGCCGTGCGTGCGGCGGATGCGGCGCAGAGCTTCGAAGCCGCGCTCATCGACCGTGCCCCTTGCGAGCCCCACATAGAGGAGGGCGCGGATACCTGCTTCGCGCAGCCCGCCGACCGGAATGCGCGATTTGAGTTCGGCAATCCGGTTCTGTAGCAGCTCGTGATGCAACGGGTGCTTGCTTGCCTTGCGCAACGGACGCGTCCCGGCAGGATCGATGCCGACGGCCGCTTGCAGCACCGGTAAGCCGTAGACGGCCAGGAACGTCCGCTCGGCCAGTGCCTCGGTCATGTCTCGCCATGCATTCAGTCCGGCGACGATTTGGCGAGAGATGGTCTCCTGCATATCGATAAATGGATTATCGGCGGCCACGGGCCTGCGGTTCTCGCGAACTTTCTCGGCCATGTTGCCTACCGGAACTATCACGGGATTCGCATCGGAAAAGATCTCGAACGGCAGTCGCACCGGGTGCAGTTGGTGCATCCACGCTGCCAGCGGCGAATTCACGAGTGCGCGAACCATCGGCTGCGCAAACGTGCGGTAAAGCGCAAGATTGATGTCCGATACGCGAGCGGCGGTCGCGAAACGGCGTTCATCCGCGGCATCATTGCCACCGAGCGCGCGGATGTCGTCCAACGACCTTTCTTGGCACCGCATCACCCAGTTTCCGGTCGCGAGGTCGGGGTTCACCGTGTCCCCGGTCTTGGCCTCGAACACCGCCTCGTAGAGGCCCGGCGGCAGCGTGTCGATCAGGTCGATATTGCTGGAAAACTCGCCATGCTCTTTTTTGGCAACACCGCCGGAAACGAAGATGCCGAGATGGCCGATCGTCTCGTGGATCGTATAGACGATGGTTTGCCCATAGGAGCGGATTTCATCGACGTTCTGGTAGAGATCGACAATCCACCCGAGCGCCTGCTGTGGCGGCGTGATGTTGTCCCCTTTTGAGCAGAACACGACGATGGGAGAACTTATATTGCGGAGGTCGATCGCGGTGCCGTCCGATGTTTGAATTCTGCCTGCCGCGAGATTGTTGCCGATGAACAGCTCGTCGACGATGAACTGGATCTCCTCGGCATTGAGATTGACGTGACCTCCCCACCAGCGC
>VAZM01000185.1:18149-18593 GCA_005883135.1 Alphaproteobacteria bacterium | reverse complement strand
ATTTACAAGACCATCCCGGTGCACAACGACGGCAGCGTGCGGTTGTGCTGTCTCGACGGAGTGCGCGCGACCGACATGGGGAACGTATTCGAAAAAAGCGTGCACGAAATCTGGCACGGCGAAGAATTCGCCAAGGCTCGATACTATCACGAGACCGCGCAGTGGGACAAAGTCCCGTTCTGCAAAGGATGCAATGGCTGGGCGCAGTACGAATACACCGAAGAGGTCAAAGACGGTCTGCTGATTCGACGTTCGCCCGAATATGTCTACTACAATCTGATCAATAGGCTTTCCACCTGGAAGGGTAATCTCCTTGGCGGCCATAAACCGCCGCCGGAAGGACTCGTTTGAGCCGAGCGCGAGAGCGACGCAATCGCCATCGCGACGAAAGCCTCCGCTAAAGCGGCCAAGACCCGGCGCGGGAGGGGTGTAGCGCGGTTGTGC
>VAZM01000185.1:0-18090 GCA_005883135.1 Alphaproteobacteria bacterium | reverse complement strand
GTGGCAGCCGAGGTAACGAATCCGACCACCCGGATGGGGCGAACCATCCACCGGTTGACGCGCCGAGGACTGGGCGCCGTCTCAGCTCTCCCCCGAAGCGTGCGCCGTTCGCTCGCCTCCGGCAAGGATCCGCACGCGCACGACGTCCTGTTTGCCTTCTACGACCTCAAGGTCGCTCCCGTTACGTTCGACTTTCTATGGTTCCTGGCGGCGGCGGATCTGGAACGCCGTCGCCGCGGACTCAATTCGGTCCATGTCGTGATCGTGCCCGGCCCCCACAACGGCGTTCGCCAGGAGACCGAGGACTACAACGCCATCGTGGATGCGCAGACCCGCCAAGCCCGCATTTACAATATCCTCGTGCAAGCTTGTCGGGTGCTGCCCAGCTGCAGCGGCCTCACCCTTGCAGGCTCGCGCCGAGAGGCGGTGTTTCTGCGGTCGGCTGTCGCCCGTCATGTCCTTCCCGCGGACTATGAGCCGATGTTGCCGGTCTTTCCCGGGCCGCGGAGCTGCCTTGATGCCGCGCGCGAGGGAGAGCCGGGTATCGGCTGCTTGCGCGCGCCGGCGGACGAGCTGCGGGCAATCGACGCCTGGGCCAGCACCCATATTGGCTCGCGGCGCATGGTCGTGATCACGCTTCGGCGCTACGGTTTCATGCCGGCACGCAACAGCAACATGCCGGCATGGATCGCATTCGCGCGGAGCCTGGACGCCAGCCGATACTGCCCCGTGTTCATTCCCGATACCCACGACACCATCGCCGGCTTGCCCACGGAGCTGCGGGATTTCACCGTCTTCCCCGAGGCGGCCTGGAACATTGCGCTGCGTATGGCGCTCTACGAGCGTGCGTTCGTGAATCTTGGAATCAACACCGGCCCCATGGGCCTCGCTTGGCTCAACGAGCGGGTGCGTTACGCCACGCTCAAGATTGAGACCGCCGAGGTTCCGCAGGCTACGCTCGGATTTATTCAGTCCTTCGGATTCGAAGCCGGCAAATCACTGCCCTTTGCGACCGCCCTGCAGGAATGGGTCTGGGAGGACGACACCCAGGAATGCATCGCTCGAGCCTTTGAGCGACTGACCAGACGGATCGAAGCTTGTCCCGACGCAGTGGTGCAATCGTAACCAACGTTTGCACGAATTTTGCCTTCGATGCCGCGACACGGGCGGGTCACAGGAAAGTTGTTGCAGCCCCCGGAATATGGCGATGATTGCGGTCGGCGTCGTTGGGAGCAATTACGGAAGAACCGTCCTCATCCCGGCATTCCGGCACGACCCGCGCTGCGAGGTTATCGCGCTCGCGGGAGCCGACGCGGCTCGCACGACGGGCCTCGCTCGCGATGTGAAGGTGGCGCGGGCTTTCGGCGGTTGGAGAGAGTTGGTGGAGGATCGTCATGTCGAGGCAGTCGCCATCGCGGTGCCTCCCGATCTTCAGCCCGCGGTCGCCCAACGCGCCCTTGAACTCGGGAAACCCGTCTTCCTCGAGAAACCTCTCGCCGCCGATCTCCCAGGCGCACAGCTGATCCTCGAGTCGGCACGCAAGAGTGAACGGCCCACGGTCATCGACTTCAACTTCCCGGAGCTGCCGTCGTGGCAGAGTGCAAAGACACTGTTGGACGGCGGCGCGATCGGGCGGCTGCAGAACGTGGTCGCCACTTGGAACTTCGAGAACAGGGCGACACGCTTGCGACTGGAGAGCTGGAAGACGCGCAGTACTGGCGGCGGCGGTTTGTTAGGCAACTTCGTCTCCCATTGTTTTCATTATCTCGAATGGCTCTGCGGCCCCATCTCGGGTCTCAGTGGCCGGGTTTTCGCGCTGCCGGGCTGGAACGGGGACGGCAGTATCGCACTGGCGCTCGCCTTTGCGTCCGGCGCCGGCGCCAGCCTGCAGGTGAGCTGCGCCTCGTTTCTCGGCTCGGGTCACCGCATCGAGCTCTATGGTGAGGGTGGCACGCTTGTGCTCTCGAATCCCACTGCGGATTATTTTCGCGGCTTCGAGCTCATGCTCGGGCGCCGAACCGACGACGCCTTGAAGCCCATCGCATTCGAGAATGCGGACGGCCCGCCATCAGTCGATTCGCGCATCGCTCCGGCGAGGCGGCTGGTGCGGCGATTTCTCGACGCGTGCGAGAGCGGCGGCGCCCCTTCGCCCGGCGTGGCGGAGGGATACCGCGTGCAATGCCTGATCGAAGCGGCGCTCCGCGCACATGCGAGCGGTCGTTGGATCGATGTGGCGCAGCCGGTCGGGTTATCCGCCTGATCTTGTCAGTGGCAGTTTGAACAAGCCATAAAGCCGAGGATAGGACCGCAGCCGTACCGATCGCCTCTGCTTAGACCCGACTGTAAGAAGCCCGCGGGTGGTAGGTCGGGCCGAATCACGCAACTGATCAGCCAACATGCGAGCCCAATACGCCCCCCACGCTCCCAGATATGTGCCGGCTCTCACCGGCATCCGGGCACTGGCAGCGCTGTTGGTGCTTGGAATGCACACAGAGCAGAACGTGCCATGTGGTCTCGATTCCTTCCTGCCCTTCTTTGCTCGCGGCTATCTGGGCGTCGACTTCTTCTTTGTCCTCTCCGGATTCATCATTACGCATGTCTATCTGGCCAGCTTGGCGTCTGCGAAGCTACGCGCCGTCCAAATCTTCCTCTGGCATCGGTTCATTCGGCTTTATCCGGTTCATGTCACGGTCCTCGTCGGCCTTGCCGCCGTCGTCTCGCTGGCAAGTGCCGCCGGCTTTGGCTTTAACAATCCGCAGGAGTGGCAGTGGGGAGACCTGATTTGGCAACTCACGCTGCTGCAGGCTTGGGGTGTCACCACAACCCCGCGCTGGAATGTGCCGGCGTGGTCCATCAGCGCGGAGTGGTTCGCCTATTTGCTGTTCCCGCTGCTCGCTCCAGCCCTAACGTGGGTGCGCGATCGAGCGATCGCGTTGCTCGTCGCTGTCGCTGCTCTGGCCGCCACGGCCCTCCTCTTCACCATGGCTGATTGGACGCTGAATACTTGGGTCGGCGCCCCGGCGCTCACGCGCGTGTTCGGCGAATTCCTTTGTGGCGCGGCGCTCTGCCGCGCCGTTGATCTAACCCCCGAGTACGCGCGGCCAAGCGGCGACTTCCTGGCCGCCGGCGCCTTCCTGGCGTTTCTCCTCGGCGCCTCGGCGGGCGTCGCCGATTTTGCCCTGGTGGCGTTTCTCGCCCTCACCATTTTCGGCGCAGCGACGTCGAAGCGGTTCGTAGCGCGAGTTCTCGGCAGCCGCCCTTTCGTCTGGCTGGGCGAGATCTCGTATTCGGTCTACATGGTCCACTTTCCGGTTCTCATCATAATCCGCCGGGTTTGGGAGCAACTGGGATTTGCCCACTGGCCGGCGATTGGAAAGATGTCTGCCTTCATTGTCACGGTGACCTTGGTCCTCGCGCTCGCCGCCATAGTATTCTATGTCGTGGAGCGGCCCACACGGACGCGCTTGCGCGATCGGATGGGCAAGTTTGCGCCGGCGTGATCACGATCTTCCGGCTGTGCACGTCGTCCCTGCCGGCTGCAAGCGCAATCAATCTCACCTCAGCCAAGTCGTGTGTTTGAACAGAGGAAACCATAGTGATTTGCGACGAGCGGCGCCAAGCTATCAGCGCACACTTGCGCTTTCTTGAATGGCTCGGAAAGCCTTTGCAGCCTGGCGCGCGCGTGCTCGACTTTGGCTGCGGCAACGGCCAGTCGGTCGACATATTATTGGGTATGGGTTACGACGTTCATGGCGTCGACGTCGTCGCTTGGTGGGATCGCGACGATTATTGGGACAAGAGCTACGTCCCGGGCGCCCGCGTCCGAGAACGCTTGCATCATGTAGTAGAAACGAATTATCGCATCCCGTTCCCCGACGGTCAGTTTGAGTTTTGCTTCAGCGATCAAGTGATGGAGCATGTCCACGAGTACACGGTGGTGTTCGCCGAGATCATGCGAGTTCTCAGCCCGCAAGCCGTGTCGGTGCACCGTTTTCCTGGGCCTAATATGCTGGTGGAAGGGCACCTGTTCTTGCCGTTTCCGGTGCTCTGCTACTACAATGCATATCTAGCCATGTGGGCCATGTTGGGCCGCCGTTCGCCCGATCAAAAGGGCCTGACCTGGCGTCAGACACTGGCGTCGAACATCGTGTTCATGAGGCAAGTCAGTTATCCGCGTAAGGCGAGCCTCTGGCGGCACGCAGCTGAGGCGGGGGTTGAAATTGCATTCCTCGAGAAGCAGGAGCTTCTGCTTCGCGACTTCGGCAATACCGGCAGGCTGGTGAACAGAGCCAGGCGGTTGGGGCTAGATAGCGTGCTTGCCGGCCTCCTCGCCCCGTTCACACAGCGCTATATGCTGCTCAAGCGTGGCGCGGCCGCCGCTCATCCGGCGCCTGTTCGCGTACAGCCGACCTGATCTTGCTTTCGTGGCCACCATCTAGTGCAGCTTTTGCGCGCAGCCTCCACGCATCCAGCTCACTGTGACTCTCAACCGCGTTCGCGTGTCCTCGATGGCTAAACTCGAAGCGACGGCAACAGCCCGCGTGTGCACTCATGGCTAATTCATCGCGCAAGGTCGCCCTCATCGCCGGCGTGACCGGTCAGGATGGCGCCTATCTCGCCGAATTTCTTCTGTCCAAAGGGTATACGGTCCATGGGGTGAAGCGCCGCTCCTCATCGTTCAATACCGAGCGCATAGACCACCTGATTCACGACCCGCACGAGGAGGGCGTTGCTTTTCATATGCACTATGGCGATGTTACCGACGCGACCAACATCATTCGCATCGTGCAGGAAACGCAGCCCGACGAGATTTATAACCTCGCCGCGCAGTCGCACGTCCAGGTGTCCTTCGAGACACCGGAGTACACGGCCAACGCCGACGGACTTGGGACCCTTCGCCTGCTCGAGGCGATTCGCATCCTCGGCCGGGAAAACAAGACCCGCTTCTATCAGGCCTCCACTTCGGAGCTCTTCGGCAAGGCGCGGGAGAGTCCGCAAAGCGAGACGACGCCCTTCTATCCGCGCTCGCCTTACGCCGCCGCCAAGCTCTACGCACATTGGATCACGGTCAACTACCGGGAGGCCTACGGGATGCATGCCTCCGCCGGCATCCTTTTCAACCACGAGAGTCCAATTCGCGGCGAAACGTTCGTGACCCGCAAGATCACGCGCGCGGTCGCGTCGATTGAATATGGACTGCAGCAGAAGCTCTTCCTCGGCAATCTCGATGCGCGGCGTGATTGGGGCCACGCGCGTGACTTTGTCCAGGGAATGTGGCTGATGCTCCAGCAGGATACGCCGGACGACTACGTGCTGGCGACGGGCGAGAGCCATTCGGTGCGCGAATTCGTCGAGAGAGCCTTCAGCCACATCGGCAGGTCCATCGTTTGGCGCGGGCGCGGCGTGGAGGAAAAAGGCGTCGATAAATCGACGGGCGAGGCGTTGGTCGAGGTGGATCCGCGCTATTTCCGGCCGACGGAGGTCGATTCTCTGCTTGGCGACCCGAGCAAGGCGCGCGCCAAGCTCGGCTGGCGCCACAAGACGAGCTTCGACGCGCTGATCGCGGACATGGTGGAAGCGGACAGGGTCACGGTTCGCGACGAGCGCGAACGCCGCAATCGCCGCGGTTGAATATCGTAGGTCGGTTCATGCGAATAGCGATGATCGGTACCGGGTATGTCGGACTCGTGTCTGGCGCGTGCTTTTCGGACTTCGGGCACGTCGTGGCGTGCATTGATAAGGATCCAGGGAAGATCCGCGAGCTGCAGAAGGGAAAGCTGCCGATCTTCGAGCCTGGTTTGGACGCCATCGTTGCCAGCAACGTCGCGGCCGGGCGGCTATCGTTTACGACCGAACCGGCAGCGGCCGTGCGCGCGGCCGATGCGGTATTCCTGGCCGTGGGGACACCCTCCCGGCGCGGCGATGGTTTCGCCGACCTCTCTTACGTCTATGACGCCGCAAATGAGATCGCGCCGGAAATCGAAGGCTTCACGGTGATCGCCATCAAATCGACCGTGCCGGTCGGTACCAACGACGAGGTCGACGCCATCGTTCGCAAGCTGCGCCCCGATGCGGACTTTTCCGTCGTATCCAATCCGGAGTTCTTGCGCGAGGGTGCCGCAATCGAGGATTTCAAGCACCCCGATCGCGTCATCGTTGGCACCGACGACGAACGAGCACGGCGGATCATGCGCGAGCTTTACCGGCCGCTCTTCATCAATGAGACGCCGATGCTGTTTACTGGCCGTCGCTCGGCCGAGCTCATCAAATACGCATCCAACGCCTTTCTCGCAACCAAAATCACCTTCATCAACGAAATGGCGGACCTTTGCGAAAAGTGCGGCGCGGACGTGCAGGAGGTCGCGCGCGGCATGGGGCTCGATCGTCGCATCGCAGCGAAGTTTCTGCACGCCGGTCCCGGGTTCGGGGGCTCGTGTTTTCCGAAGGATATCGCGGCGCTCGCCGCCATCGGCGAGCGCTACGACGTCGCGACCAAAATCGTCTCCACCGTGATGGCGGTGAACGACGCCCGCAAGCGCGCGATGGTCACCAAGGTCGTGTCCGCTTGCGGCGGCTCGTTGCAGGGCAAAACCATCGCCGTGCTCGGCCTGACATTCAAGCCCAATACCGACGACATGCGCGAGGCGCCGAGCCTCGTCATCGTGCCCTCCCTCGAAGCACAGGGCGCGCGGGTGCGCGCCTATGACCCGCATGGCATGGCGGAGGCGCGCAAGTTGATGCCGCAGCTCGAGACGACCAGCGACCCCTATGCCTGCATCGAGGGTGCCGATGCAATGCTGATCCTCACGGAATGGGACCAGTTCCGGGCGCTCGATCTCGATCGTGTGAAAAAGACCCTGCGCAGCCCCGTGGTCATCGACTTGCGCAACATCTACAGGCCCGCAGAGCTCGCGGCGAAGGGCCTGAACTATATCAGCGTCGGACGCGGCTGACGCGAGCCGTCAGCGTCCGTAGACGTCGTCCAGGCGAACGATGTCGTCGTCGCCCAGATAGCTGCCGACCTGCACCTCGATCAGTTCGAGCGGGATTTTGCCGGGGTTGGCAAGCCGATGAATGCTGCCGATCGGGATGTAGAGCGACTCGTTTTCATGCACCGTGCGCACGTCCTCGCCGAGGGTGATCTCCGCCGTTCCCTTGACGACGACCCAATGCTCGGAACGATGAAAATGCTTCTGCAGCGAAAGCTTGCTTCCCGGCTTCACCACGATGCGCTTAACCCGATATCGCGGCGCCGCGTCGACATCCTGGTAATAGCCCCAGGGCCGATAAATACGGCGATGCTCGACCGCCGCGCGATGATTGTTGGCCTTGAGTTGCTCAACCAATGCCTTCACCTGCTCGGCTTTGCTACGCGCGCTGACCAGCACGGCGTCCGCGGTCGACACGACGATCACGTCATCGAGCCCGACCACCGTGGTGAGGACGGATTCCTCGGACCGCACCAAGCTGTTGCGGCTCTCGAGCATGACCACGGGACCGTCGGTGGCATTGCCGGCGGCGTCATGATCGAGGACGTCCCAGACGGAGCTCCAGCTGCCGATATCCGACCAACCCAGATCGGTAGGAACGACCGCCGCGAGCTTCGTGCGTTGCATGACCGCATAGTCGATCGATTTCTTCGGCGCGCGGGCGAAGGGTTCGCTCGCCAGCCGCAAAAAATCGAGGTCGCGAGTGAGGCCGGCGACGGCCGCCTTGGCGGCCTCGGCCATCGTCGGCTCGCAGCGCTCGATCTCGCCGAGCATGGTCGCGGCGTGGAATAGAAAGTTGCCGCTGTTCCACAGGTATCGCTGCGCGACGTAAGTCGCGGCGGTCGCGGCGTCCGGCTTCTCCACGAATGCCTCCACGGTGCGAGCGGATGCGCCGTTGAGTTTCTCGCCTGGGCGAATGTAGCCGTAACTCGTCGCGGCATGCGTGGGCTCTATGCCGAAGGTGACAATTCGTCCCTCGGCGGCGGCGGCGGCGGCGAGCCGACAGGCTGCGCGGAACGCGTCGGGCTTGCGCACCACATGGTCGGCGGCGAGCACCAGCACGAGAGCATCGCGGTCGCGTTCTGCCGCCAGCACGGCGGACACTGCGACGGCCGGGCCCGAGTCGCGTCCCATCGGCTCGAGCACGATGTCGGCTTCGACGCCGCGCTCGCGCAATTGCTCGGCAACTACGAATCGGAAGTCCGTGTGAGTGATCACGAGCGGACGGGCGAACAATTCGGGATCGGAAATGCGATCAAGCACCTGCTGAAACGTCGAGCCTTCGCCGACCAGCCGGACGAACTGCTTGGGCATGCTTTCGCGCGAGACCGGCCACAGCCGTGTTCCAGCCCCGCCGCACATGATCACCGGGATAATGGGAAACGCCATTGATGACATCCCTGGCAAGCGACGAACTTCAAGCGGTCCCGGCGCGAAAGGTCAAGCCGCCCGGCGTTAACCAAGGTTAACCGCTCACAGCCGCCAAACCTCGATATCTGCGGGCTTCTTGAGCGGATCGAGCGCGCCTTTGACGTCCATGACCAGCCCGCGGCCGTTCTTGAGCAGCCGCACGATCAGCGGCCAACCCGAGTTTCGATACGTATCATGCGGCACCGCAAGCACGACGGCGTCGGCGGGCTGCGGCTCGCTCTCCAAGGTCAGGCCGTACTCTTTGAGCGCTGCCGCGCTGTCGGCAAGCGGGTCGCTGACCTGCACCGACACGCCGAACGACGCTAGCTCACGAACGATGTCGAACACCTGCGAATTTCGAATATCGACGACGTTTTCCTTGAAGGTCAGTCCGAGCACCGTCACGCGCGGCGCCTCCGTGCCGCTCTTGAGCAGCCGGCGCAGACACTCGCGCGCCACGCGCACGCCGATGGAGTCGTTGATGCGCCGGCCTGCAAGAATCACGTCGGGATGATACCCGGCCTTTTGCGCTCGATAGGTGAGATAATAAGGGTCGACGCCGATGCAGTGGCCGCCGACAAGGCCCGGGGTGAAGTTGAGGAAATTCCACTTGGTCCCAGCCGCGGAAAGCACGTCGCCGGTGTCGATGCCGAGTTGGTGGAAGATCGCCGAGAGTTCGTTCATGAACGCGATGTTGAGATCGCGTTGCGCGTTCTCGATCACCTTGGCCGCTTCGGCGACCTTGATCGACGGCGCCTTGTGCAGGCCGGCCTTGACGACCGAGCCATAAACCGCCGCGACCATGTCGAGCGTGCGCGCGTCCTGGCCCGCCACGATCTTGGTGATGGTCTCGAACCGATGCGCCTTGTCGCCGGGATTGATCCGCTCGGGCGAATAGCCCACGGTGAAATCGCGTCCAGCCAAGAGACCCGAGGCCTGCTCGAGGACCGGCACGCAGTCCTCCTCCGTCGCGCCGGGGTAGACGGTAGACTCGTAGACGACGATGTCGCCCTTCTTCAAAGCCTTGCCGACTGCGCTCGAGGCGCGCAGCAACGCGGTGAGGTCCGGTCGCCGCGCCTGGTCGATGGGGGTCGGTACGGTGACGATGAAGAAGTCCGCGCTGTTGAGTTCACCGGGATCGGACGTCAAGACGAGATTGGAGCGGGCAAGATCATGCGGCTCGACCTCGCAGGTGCGGTCGCGGCCGGCCTTGAGTTCGGCAATCCGCGCGGAATCGATATCGAAGCCGATGACTCGCGTGCCTTCGCGGCCGAACGCCACGGCGACCGGCAGCCCGACATATCCGAGACCGATGACGGCAAGCTTGCGACCGTGCGGCACGACTTTGGCTTCGATGCCATCCTTTGCAGATCGACGCTTTCTTACCCTGCGCTTGGCGGCGTTCGCAATGGAGCAATCAAGCGGTTTGATCGAGCAAGTGCCGATAGAGCGCGACCACGTCACGGCCGATACGCTCACTCGAAAACGTGCGTTCGACCAGTTCGCGGCTGGCCTTGCCGAATTTGAGCCGCAGCTGCGGATCGAGCGCGAGCCGGTCGATGGCATCGGCGAGCGCCTCGGCATCCTCGAGCGGGACCAACAGCGCGTTGACGTCTTGGCGGGCAATCTCGCGGCATCCGGGCACGTCGGTCGCGCTTCGCGGTGGGACGGCAGCACCGCGATATGCGCGCAGGCCCATAGCGCAGCGATATCGGCAACGAAGCCGAGATGCTTGACGTTGGGTCGCCGCGTCCACGCTTCGATCTCCTGCGGCGGGATCGAGGTCGGGTTGGCGGGATCGGGTGATCCGGCGATGAGCAGCCGGATGTCGCGGCCGCGCTGGCCGAGGCGCTCGTGCGCGGCCAACAGGGTGCGGATCCCCTTCGAAGCCACCAGGCGGCCGACAAAGGCCATGGTGATGGGAGCCGACGGTTCGGGCGCGGGGGCCAGGGCCTCGATGTCGACGCCCGAACCCGGGATGAGTGCGATGCGGGCGCGATCGACGCCGAGCCGCTCGATCACGGCGCGATCATCCTCGTTCTGTACCAGCACCGCCGCGCGAGTCCGGTCCAGCAGCGCTCGCAGTGCCATTCGCAACGCTGGGCGCGCTATGCGGACCTTGGCGGCGTCGTCGGTGAACATCGTTCCAAGGCCGGTCATCGCGTTGAGGCACACGATCGGCACGCCGATCGCCGCAAGTGAGCCGACGACGGCCGCCGACAACGCGACGTGATGGGCGAGATCGGGCTTGAGCTGACGGTAGAGCTTGCGCACCTCGCGGACGGTGCGAACAAGATCGCGCGGATCAAGACTGCCGCGGCGCCAAGCGATGGGATGCAGGTGAAATCCTTCCGCCTTGATCGCGGCGCCATGACGATCAATGCGGGTAGCGACATGCACCTCGAAGCCGGCATTGCGCGCCGCGCGCGCCATCGGCAGGCGATGGGACATGAAGTACCAGTCCTCGGTCACGAGATAAATCACGCGAGGCGCGGCGCCGCGTCGATTGCGTGCAGGAGAAACGGCAGCAAGGGCGTCGGGAACCGCGCGCGCGAGCTCCGCCACTGCGCCGACGATGTGATAGAGACTGGTGGCCCGCGCCGGCTCGGGGATGAACGTGTCGTCCGCCCCCAATCGATCGAACCAGACGCCTTGCGTCGGCGTGGCGAGAAAACGCCGCAGGCCTTTGATGGCGGCGGCGACGTCCTCGTCGGAGCGGCGCTGCGCGAGATAGGCGCGAATCCGTTCCGCCTGCGCCCACAATCGCGCGACCGGGTCATGGACGCCGCCGTCGGCCAGCACGGCATTGACCGCCACGCCGCGGCGCGGATCGAGGCCGCGCGAATCGGCGAATGCGATCAACCGCGGCACCGCCTCGGGCGTGGTCCGGCCGGTCAGTCGCGCCCAGCGGTCCAGCAGAAATGCCCATTCGTAGTGGTGCCCGGGCTCGCAGATGCGTCCCTCCACTCCCGGCGCCGGCGCCCAGTCCGCGGCAAAGAATTCGCCGAGCGCACCCGTCACGGGATCGGTGAGTTTCTCGAGGCATATCGTCGCGATCGCATCCGCCATGCCGCGCCAGGCGGGATCGTCGTCGACCGCGATCCAGGCAAGCGCGGCTTCTAGCAAATGCATGTGCGGGTTCGAGCGTTGCGGCAGGCTGCCGGCGCGATCCTCGACAAAGCCGCCGAGCGGGTGAGCATAGGATTGCTCGAGCGCCGTGCGCAGCGCTATCGCTTGTTCCCGCCAGCCGGCGGCTTCCCCGAACGTGCGATGGCCGCTCGCATAGGCGAAGAGGGCGAAGGCTTGGTTGTATAGATCGAAACGCGGATCGCTGACCCCGCCATCGAGACCGACGACCGACACGACCGTCGCATCCGCGCTGACGAAGTGGTTGCGGAAATAATCAAGCGCATGGCGCTGTGCCTCGCGCCAGGGGCCACGCCAGCCGAGCCGGCCGGCTTCGCAGTAGGAGAACGCCTGGCGAGCGATGACCCGTGCGCGGTGCGGCCGTCGCAACGGCTTGCCGTCGAGGCTGATTGCCTCGTGAAATCCGCCGCGAACGCGATCCGCGCCTAGCTCCCACCAAAGCGGGAGCGCCGCGTCGAACAGCCAGCGCGTGAGCGCAGCCGCCTCGGTTGCGCTATCGCTCTGATCCGCCGTCTCGACCGCGATATCGCTCATGTCGGCCGCCTCGGTCGCTGACCGACTACACTCACCGCTGCCGGATGCACAGCAATCATTGCTCGCAGGAATGCCCTTGGCATTTTGCGTTTTATACTGCACGAAACACCTTCAGCCGAGCGCAAATGGCGCGGACAGCTCGCTCGGACGGGGAACATCACCGGTTACCTGAAAGGATCGCACTTGAAGGAGCCTGTTCTCGTCAGCGGAGCGGCCGGGTTCATCGGCATGCATGTCGCACGACGTTTGTTGGCGGACGGATATGACGTGGTCGGCCTCGACAACCTCAATGCCTATTACGATCCGCATTTGAAACAGGCCAGGATCGCGCAACTCGAGACATTCGCAAATTTCAAGTTCGTCCGGACGGACATTGCCGAGCGCCAATCCATGGCGGAGGTGTTTGCGGCGTATCGCTTCCCCGCCGTCGTGCACCTCGCTGCCCAAGCCGGCGTGCGGCATTCCCTGATCGATCCGCATGCCTATGTCGATGCCAATCTCACGGGCTTTCTCAACGTGCTCGAAGGATGCCGGCACGCGGGATGCCGGCATCTCGTTTACGCCTCGTCGTCCTCGGTCTATGGCGCCAACACCCGGGTGCCGTTTCGCGCGTCTGACAATGTCGATCATCCATTGAGCCTTTACGGCGCGACCAAGAAGGCGAACGAACTGATGGCCCATGCCTACGCGCATCTGTTCGCGCTCCCGGCCACGGGCCTGCGGTTTTTTACCGTGTACGGGCCGTGGGGCCGCCCGGACATGGCAATGTGGCTGTTCACGGAAGCGATCCTGGAGGGTCGGCCGATCAAGCTGTTCAACAACGGCCACATGCGCCGGGACTTCACCTATATCGACGACGCGGTGGAAGCGGTCGTGCGGCTCGTCGGCCGGCCGCCGGCACCCAATCCGGCCTGGTCGGGGAATGCCCCCGATCCCGCGACGAGCCTGGCGCCGTGGCAGGTCTACAACGTCGGCAACAGCCAGCCGGTCGAGGTGACCGAGGTCGTGCGGCTGATCGAGGAGGCGATCGGCAAGCCGGCGCTGCGGGAGTTGCTGCCGATGCAGCCGGGCGATGTCGCGCAGACCTGCGCGGACGCCAGCGATCTCGAGCGTGCGGTCGGCTTCCGGCCTAACACGCCGATCGGGGAGGGCGTCCGTCGCTTCGTCGAGTGGTTGCTGCGGTTTCGGCAAAAGTGACGTCCTGGAACTTTCCAAAACAGCCGTTGGGGCATGTAACTCTTTGATTCAAAACGTGTCCACAGCTCCGAACGGGGGCATCGCCAGCGGCCTTGCGGCGTGCTAGAGGGATTCGTCACGCCAGCCGGGAGGGGGGACCTCGTCCACATGGTGCAAGCCGCGAGACGCGACGCGGGCCGTCCGCTACGCGTAGGGGTGGTGGGCGTCGGCGTCATGGGCAGCAACCATGCCCGCGTGTTCGCGGATCTGCCGGGTGTGACGCTCGTCGGCGTGGCCGACCCTGATGGCAAGCAGCGCGATTTCGTTTCGCGCGCGCTGAGCTGCCCGGAGTTCAGCGGCGTTGAGCCGCTGCTGGCGGCAGGAGTGGATGCCGTCACCATCGCCGCCCCGACCCACCTGCATCGCGAATTGGCGTTCTGCTGCATCGAGCAAGGCGTGCATGTGCTGGTCGAGAAGCCGATCGCGCCCTCGGTGGAAGAGGGCCGCGCCATCATCGCCGCGGCGCGGCAGGCCGGCGTCGCCTTGATGGTCGGCCATGTCGAGCGGTTCAACCCGACGGTGGAGGCAATCAAGGACGCGATCTGCGACGAGGACATTCTCTCCATCGCCATTACCCGGGTCGGACCGTTCCCGCCGCGCATGTCCAATGTGGGCGTGGTCATCGATCTCGCCGTGCACGACATCGACCTCATCCGTTGGTTCACCGACTCGGAAATCGCGGAGGTACAGCCGCAGCTCTCCAACGCAATCGCCGAGCGCGAGGACATCGCGTTGCTGCAGTTCCGCACCACCTCCGGCGTGCTCGCCCACATCAACACCAATTGGTTGACGCCGTTCAAGGCGCGCAACGTCACGATCGCGACGCGCAACAAATACATCATGGGCGACCTGTTGACGCGGCAGGTGACCGAATGCTTCGGCTTCCAGCCTGACGGCAGCTACTCCATGCGCCACCTCTCGGTCGGTCACGCCGAGCCGCTGCGCGCCGAGCTGCAGGCCTTCGTCGCTGCGATCCGCGACGGGAGGGAGCCCGCCGTGACCGGCGAGGAGGGCGTAGCAAGTCTCGAGATCGCCATCCGCTGCCTCGAGCGGCGCGCCATCCCGAGCGTGAGCCGGCGCCGGGCCGGCCCCCGACGGCTGACCGGCTGAAGTAGTTGCTCGCCGACACGATCGGTCTGGCACCCTTCGATGAACCAGCGCCCTCGTCTTGATCCCGTGCCGATCCCGTTCATCGACGTCGCCGCGCAACGGCGCCGCCTCGGGCGCTCGGTCGACGAGGCGATTGCCCGTGTGCTCGGACATTGCCAATTCATCCTCGGGCCCGAGGTGCGCGCGCTCGAAGTCGAGCTCGCCGAGTTCTGCGGCGCGCGTCACGTGGTGAGCTGCGCCAGCGGAACCGATGCGTTGGTTCTCGTTCTGATGGCGCAGGGCATTGGCCCCGGCGACGCCGTGATTTGCCCGAGCTTCACGTTCACCGCGACCGCCGAAGTCGTCGCCCTGGTTGGAGCCACGCCGGCCTTCGCGGACGTCGAGGAGGCGAGCTTCAACCTCGATCCGGCAAGCCTTGAACTCGCGTGCGCCGCGGCGCGCGAGGCCGGGCTTCGTCCCAAAGCCGTGATACCCGTCGATCTGTTCGGACAGCCGGCCGACTACGACCGCATCATGCCGGTCGCGGAGGCGGAAGGCCTTTTCGTGCTCGATGACGCCGCGCAGGCCTTCGGCGCTACCTATAAGAACCGCCGGGTCGGGGCGCTGGCGCCGGCAACCGCAACCAGTTTCTTTCCGGCCAAGCCGCTCGGCTGTTATGGCGACGGCGGCGCCGTCCTCACCGACGACGAGGAGCTGGCGCAAGTGCTCCGCAGCCTGCGCGTTCACGGCGAGGGACACGGCAAGTACGATTGCGTGCGCATCGGGCTCAACGGGCGGCTCGATACGATTCAGGCGGCCGTGCTGATGGAGAAACTGAGGATTTTTCCCGAAGAGATCTTGGCGCGCGAGCGCGTCGCGCGTCGCTATTCGGCGGGCCTCGCCGATGTCGCGATGGTTCCGCGGCTCGCGTCGGGTTCGACCTCGGTATGGGCGCAATACACCATCCGCCTTGCCTCCGGCCGGCGCGAGGGGCTTGCGGCGGCGCTCAAGGCCCAAGGCATTCCGACGGCGGTCCATTACCCGGTCCCGCTGCATCGCCAGCAGCCTTACCAGCACTTTCCCATTGCTCTCGGCGGCGCGCCGGTGAGTGAACGGCTGGCCGAGGAGGTGATCAGCTTGCCCATGCACGCCTACCTCGATGAAACGACCCAGGATCGCATCATCGAGGCAGTGCGCCGCGCGCTGGGCGCTTAAGCCTTCCGACCCTGCCGGACTGTCCGCGCCACCATTGGGTGGCCGCGCGACTATAATCGGCTCGATTCTCGCGACCGCACAGCAGGACAGACACCCCGCCGATGATTGGACGCATCTTCACCGTCGGCGGCTTGACGCTGGTGTCGCGGGCCACGGGCTTCTTCCGTGACGTGATGTTGGCGGCCGTATTGGGGGCGGGCCCGGTTGCGGATGCGTTTTTTGTCGCCCTGAGGCTGCCCAATCACTTCCGCGCCATCTTTGCCGAGGGCGCGTTCAATGCGGCCTTCGTGCCGGCTTATGCGCGCATTCGCCAACAGGGCGGGGCGGATCCGGCACGGCTTTTTGCCGATCGCGTATTCACCATCCTCTTCGGCTTCGTCGGCTTTCTGGTCATCCTGGCGCTGCTCTTCACGCCGGCGGTGATCTCGCTGCTCGCTCCCGGATTTTCCGAAGATCCCGGCCGTTTTGCGCTCGCGACCGAGCTCACGCGGATCACCTTTCCCTACCTTCTGCTCATGTCCTTGGTGACGCTTTACGGCGGCATTCTCAACGCGCTGGCGCGGTTTGCCGCCGCTGCGGCGGCACCCATCCTGCTCAATGTGTCGATGATGGCGGCGCTCGCCGTGGCGGTCTTCTTTCCAACCCCTGGGCACGCCGCCGCCTGGGGCGTCCTCGTCGCCGGCGTGCTCGAAGCGCTGCTGGTCGGCGGCGATACGTGGCGCAACGGCGTGATGGCCGCGTTCCGCTGGCCGAAATGGGACGAGGACGTCAAACGCTTCTTCCACGCGCTCGGCCCCGCCACCATCGGCTCGGCCGGAACCCAGATCGCACTATTCGCCGACACCATCATCGCGAGTTTTCTCGCCGCCGGCGCGATTTCGGCGCTCTACTATGCCGATAGGCTCAATCAGCTGCCGATCGGGGTTATCGGGATTGCCGTCGGAACCGTGCTTTTGCCGGAAATGGCGAGCCGGATAGCGGCAGGCGACGAGGCGGGCGCGCGCGGTGCGCAGAGCCGCGCCATCGAGCTGACGCTTCTCTTGTCGATTCCCTGCCTCGTGGCGTTTCTCATCGTTCCCGACCTGATTATGCGCGCGCTGTTCATGCGTGGAAAGTTCACAGCCGCGGACGCAACCGCGGCGGGGCAGACGCTCGCCGCCTATGCGCTCGGGCTGCTGCCCTTCGTGCTGATCCGCAGCGTCACCGCGACGTTTCTCGCCCGCGGCGACACGGCGACGCCAATGAAGGCCTCGCTCACCGCGGTTGGCGTCAATGTGGCCATCAAGGCGCTGCTCTATTACTTCACTGCGCTCGCCCAGGTCGGCCTCGCGCTCGCGACCTCGATCGGCGCCTGGCTCAATCTGGCCCTTGTTGTCTATTTCGCGGTGCGCCAAGGCCACCTCGCATTCGATTCCGTCCTGCGGAACGCGGTGGCACGGCTTGCCGCGGCCGGTCTCGTGCTCGCGGCGGCGCTTTGGTTGTTGCAAGCTCCGGTCGGCCGGCTGTTTGCAGGTTGGACGGCCTGGCGCGACGAGAGCACGTTGGGAACGCTCGTCGTCATCGGCGGCGTGGTCTACGCTGCGATGACAGTCGCGCTATTCGGGAAACGATGGTTGGCGGCGCTGCGGAGGCGAAAACGCCCGCTCGCGGCGCCGCCGCTACAGCCCGACTGACTAGTGCCCGGTTTTCGAAGTTCGTGATACAGCGCGGCACACTCGGGCACGAACTTCGAAAACCAAAGGGCACTGGCAACTCTATGATTCTAGTGCCGCTTTTCGATTTGAAATTCCTGAGGCGGACTCGCGGCACACGGTGCAGGAATTTCAAATCGGCGGCACTAGCGGCGATGCACGCGCTCCTGCGGCACCAGCGAGAGCACGCGCCGGCTGCCGTTGTGCAGGACTTCGAGCTCGACCGTGCGGCCGATCTTGTCGCCAGCGAGAACGCGGATGAGGTCATCTGCGCCGGTAATCGCCACCCCATCGAGCGCCAGAATGACGTCGCCGGCATTGAGGCCTGCCTGTTCGGCCGGACTGCCCGGCTCGATGCTGGCGACCATCACCGCGCTCTCTTGGGTCAGGCCTGCCGCATGGCGTCGCCGGCGCGACAGCGCGAATTGCTGGGCCGCGATGCCGATATGGGCGCGCCGCACCCGGCCGTGGCGCACCAGCTCCCCGAGCACGAAGCTGGCGGTGTTGGAGGCGACGGCAAAGCAGATACCTTGCGCGCCCATGATCACCGCAGTGTTGATGCCGACGACCTCGCCGTGGGAGGAGACGAGCGGGCCTCCGGAATTGCCGGGGTTGAGCGCGGCGTCGGTCTGGATCACGTCGTCGATCAGGCGACCCGAGCGCGCCCGCAGCGAGCGACCGAGTGCCGACACAACGCCGGTGGTGACCGTCGATTCGAATCCGAGCGGATTACCGATGGCGATCACGAGCTGGCCGCGCTTGAGCAGCTTGGAATTGCC